>JBDRCV010000073.1:0-8405 GCA_043821385.1 archaeon
GAATTGTTGCAGTAAGTCAAAGTCTCTTGAAACAAGAGAAGATTTTGTTAGAATTTCTGGTTGTAGTTTAGAACCAGAATTTAACATTATTTCAAGTAATTTTCTTGTGAGTTTTTCTTTTGCTTCAACTGGCTGGTAAGGGTCTGTTACTGAAGAAAACCAAACAGTGCCTTTAGGGTTTTTTGCTAGCTCCAACTTAAGAATTTCAGGAGAGTTAACTTTAATGTCAATGAATTCTCCCCAGGGTTCTTTATGGTTTGTAAAGCGTTTCATAAAGTCAGCGTAACAATACTTGCAACCATGCTCACAGCCAACATAAGGATTAATTGAATAGTTTAAGCCAGTTATTTTACAGGAAGTCAGAATAGTTTTACAGTTAATTTTATTTACTTTCATGATAACATTATATTAACTAAATTGTTTTTAAGGAGGCTTAAAAATTGACTATGAAAAAAGCTGTTGAAGATTATAAAACCGGAAAAATAACAATAAGCAAGGCAGCAAAAAAAGCAAATCTAACAGTATGGGAAATGGAAAAATACTTGATAAAACAAGGATTTAAATCACAATATTCAACTCAAGACTTGTTAGAAAAAATGAGAAAATTAAAAGACGTCCGAAGATAAAATACAAAAGCATAAAAGCGTCCAAGAGTAATGCCCAAAAAATGTTTGTTCAATAAATATTGAATAGTTCAACAAACATTGAACTTAAAAAGACCTCTCAAAAACAATCACCAAAAAACAAAATTACAAGATGCAAAATTAAAGTTCAATTTCAAGGCAAGCGACTGGAGTGTCTAAAGAAAAGTTTTCTAGAACGTTTGGATGAATTTCACCTAAAATTCCTTTTTTGTTGCCAATTTTTATTTCTGCAACCCTGCCTTCAATAAATGAAACATGTTTTCCTGAAGTTAAATTAAACTTCCAGTCAAGGTTTTCAGCTAAAGACTGGAAAACTGATTTAATGTCATTAAAAGAAATTACAGTGTTAGTTAGAAGAATTGTCAGGAAAGTTTTTTCTTCAACCTTGTTGTCTTTGCTTGACTTAATGAAGTGTCCTTTGCCTATTTCAAAAATGTTTTGAGGCAGAGAATGATGCTTGTTTTTAGATAAGAATTCTAGTAAAGAAGGAATCAAGCTTTTACGGAAAACATTATAATTAATTGAAACAGGGTTAGAGATTTCAACAAAAGAATCGTCTTTTAACAACATTTTTTTTGCTTGAAGTTCTTTTGAAGTTAAATTGAAAAGCAAAATTTCTTGCAAACCTAAACCAACACAACCAAGTCTGACTTTTTGCAAGTAATGCTGTAAAGGTAATTCTTTTCCGATGGTTGGAATTTTTGGAATTACTGGTTCAATTTTGTTATAGTCTGATGCAATAATTAAGTCTTCAATAATGTCAACTGCATGCAAAACGTCTTGACGGAAAGCAGGGTAAAAAACTGTTAGTTTTTCTCCAGTAAAGCTTGCTTTAAAACCTGCTTTAAGGCAAAGCTTTAAAGTTTCACTTTTATTTAAATTTAAACCGCTAACCTTGTTGATTTCTTTTAAAGTTAAACTAATTTTTTTTGGAGTAAAATTTGGAGTGTAAAAGCTTTTGTTTCCATCAACAATTTTAACGCTTTCAATTCTTCCTCCGCGGTCACTTAAAGCTGCAACCATTACTTGTAATACAGTATCAACAAACTCTCGTTTAAAGCCAGTTACTTCAACAAACAAGTCAACTTTTGTTCCAGGCAAAACCTTGCCAGAATTATTAGAGTTAATTATTGGAGGCATTGACAAAACATTTTTTTTAGAGTCAATTACCAGAGGGAAAACTTTAGAGTCTTTAATCAAGTGACCAAACGCTTGACCTTTAGGATGCAGTTCAAGAATTTCATCTAAAAATAATTCGTTTGAAAATTCAAGCGGAATAAACTTTGTTTTTTTAGGGTTTACTCCAAGGTAAGTTATTGGAGGCTTTATTTTGCTTAAATCATATAAACCTATAGCTGCCTGTTCTCTTTTCTTTCCATAACCCATAGCAACTTTTTCTTGTAATTGAATTAACTGTACAAGTAATTCTTCTGTAATTTTAACGTTTCTAACTATTGCGGCAGCAATTAAAGGCCGAACTTTTTTAACTGACGGCATTACGTTTAAGGTAATACTTGATTTTTTTACTTTAAAGTTTTGTAATCCTTTTTTTATTCCAAGATACGATTTTAGCTGGCGGGCAATTCCTTCAGTAGACCATAAGTCAGGCCTGTTAGTGTCTTTAACGTCAACTTTTAGTGTTTGAGTTTCTTTTTCAAAACCATCTAACTCGCCTTTAACACTTAAAAGTAATTCTTCCAGTTGTTCAACTGAAAACTTTTTTCCGACCAGCATTTGCAAGTCTTGTAAATTAACGTCAATTGAAGGCATTAAAATTCCTCCACTAACTTGCTTTCCCTTAACCATGAAATGTCATAAGAAAACAAGTTTCTAATATCTTTAGTGTTTAGTTTGAACATTGCAAGCCTGTCAATTCCTAAACCCCAAGCCATAACGTTTTCCTTGTAACCAAGGTTTTCAGTGAATTCAGGCCTAAAAATTCCAGCACCGCCTAACTCAACCCAGCCAAGTTCAGGGTGTTTAGCTGAAACTTGAACTGACGGTTCAGTGAAAGGATAATAGTCTGGAAAAAACTTTACTTTTTCTGCTCCAGCAAACTCTAAAGCAAACTCTTTAAGAATTCCTAAAAGAGTGCGAAAGTTAATGCTTTCATCAACTACAAAACCGTCTAATTGATTAAATTCAAGGTTGTGAGTTGCATCCAAAACATCCGGGCGGAAAACCCTATCCAAAATAAAGTATTTTCCCGGCACACTAGCACCTTCAACTAAAGTTTTAGCACTTGAAGCAGTAGTGTGCGCAACAGGCATTAACTTTGAAGCAATGCTTTCATTCCACTTGTACTGCCAACCTTTAGATGAAGTCTTGCCACCATTCTCGTGAGAGTTTTTAATCAAGTTAACTGTTTTCTTGTCAGGCAAGCTTCCAAGAGAAGGATTTTTTAACTGGTAAGTGTCAGTCCAATTTCTAGCTGAATGATTTTGAGGCTGGAATAAAACATCAAAATTATAGAACTCTAATTCAATGTTTCTTGACTGTACTTCTTGAAAACCTAAAGCTACAAGTTTTTTTCTTACAGCAAACAAGAATTGATTGTAAGGGTGAATTTTTCCCATGGTTAAAGGCGGAGCAGGCTCTGATACATTAAATTTTCGTAGCTTTATTTTCTTCCACTTACCTGACTTAATTAAATCACTTGACAAAAAATTGTGTTCTTCTTCAATCTTTAAGTCTCTTTTTTCTTTTAAACCAAAGTCAGTTATTGAAACTAGGCGAACAGTTTTAAGTTTTTTTTCAACCAAGTTTCTTGAAATTAATTCCTTCAAAGTTTCAGGTGAAAGGTTTTTGTTTTCTTTAACGTCAGTTAAAGCGTTTTCTAAAACATGACCAGTCTTTAAAGTTTCTTCCTCCAAACCAGTTAACTCAATTACTAGCCCAGAGTCTTTTTTTATTAAGCCAACCCAAGCATTACGTTTAGCAAAACCTAAAGCTATTTGAAATTCTTGTTTGAAACCAGTTTTATTCTGCAAATCCTGAATTTTTGCACTACCACCTAACTCTTTTAAAGCTTGAACTAAACGAGATTCAAGCAAACCATGCTTTAAAGATTCTGTGCCTAAAGCAGTTAAAACAATTAACTCTTGTTTTTCTTCTTTAACTAAAGCCAAGCCTTTATCCTTTAACCACGAAACAGCTCTCTGAACAGAGTCAGGGTTTAAAGAAGAAAGTTCTGATAATTCTTCAATTGTTAAGTCTTGAGTGTTTAAAACATTCAAGACTTTCTTTTCAATCAAAGACAAAGTTTCAATCATACAGGATTCCTTGAATAGAATATAATAATATAATATAAAAAGAAAACGTTTTAATAAGGTTTTAGGGAAGCGAAGGTTTCACTTAAATCGCACTAGAAATTCTTCTAATTGCTCTGGTTTGATTACTTTGTCAAAAGCGTAATAACACATTACGTCTTCTTTTTTAGCGTTAAAATCAATTCCAATTTTTGGTTTATTCCAAGCGTAAGCCATTCCAACTTCTGCAGTTAAGTCTTTACCATAATCTTTTAAGACTGCAACAAAAACATCAGCTTGCTTAATCAACTCTACATTTTTCTTAAACATTTCATCAAACTCAGTGTCTTGAGGAGTGTGAGTTACAGCACACAATACTTCAAAACCAAGCTCTTTTATTCTATTAATTAACTCTAAATTTAGATTACCTAACTTATGTGGAGTACACAAAAATAATTTCTTCATAAAAGATTAGGTTAAGAAACATTATTTAAATTCTTTCCAAGAGAATGATTTAAAATGACTGAAACACCCGTAATGCTGTTAGATAAAGCTAAAATCAAGGAAAACTATGAATACTTTAAGAAAGAGTTGTCAAAGGTTTTTCCTAAAAATAAAGTCTTGTACAGTGTTAAAACTAATTCTTTAGACGGAGCAGTGAAAAGCCTTAGCGGGAAAGACGGTTTCGAAGTTGCAAGCAAAAAAGAATTAAAGTTAGTTGGAAAAACAAAGAATGAAATGATTGTTTTTAATGGACCAGGAAAAACAATGGAAGAATTAATGTTAGGAGTTAAAGGCGGAGCAATAATTATTGTTGACAATGAAAGCGAGTTAGAAAAAATTCTTTCATTAAAAGTAAAACCAAAAGAAATTGGTTTAAGATTAAATATTGTTGAGAAAAACAAGTTTGGTTTAAGCACAGAGCAAGCAATAAAGGCATTACAAAAAGCAATGGAAAGCAAAGTTAAAGTTTCATTAATTCACGCTCACTTAGGCACTCAAAAAAGCTTGAAAGAATTTGAAGATTACTTGAAAAACGTTAAAGAGAAGCTAGGGAAACTGAAAAAATTCAATTATGGTTTCAAGTTAGTTGACTTAGGTGGAGGATTTCCTGGAAGAATTGAATTAAAAGAAAGAAACATAAAATTAAGTGATTACTTTAATTTAATGAAAAAAGTTTTAGGCCAAGAATTGAATGAAAAAACAATTGTTTTGGAAACTGGAAGATTTATTGTCAGTGATGCAATGCAGTTGTTAACAAAAGTTGTTTGCCTGAAAGAATTAAATGACAAGAATTATGCTGTGTTAGATGCAGGAATTAATTACTTACCAAAAATCACTTTGAATCAATATAAGTTTAAGGTTGTAAAAGAGAGAATTGGAAAAAAGAAAGTTTATCGTTTAGCTGGCCCATTACTTTTTGGGAATGACGAACTATCAAGCATTAATGCCTTGCTTCGCGAAGGAGACTTAATTCAAGTTGAAAATTGCGGAGCTTACTGCACTGAAATGTTTTGGAATTTAAGTTACGGGAAAATTAAAGTCCAAGAAAAGTCCTTTTAATTGTTTTGCACCTAATTTTAGTATTAATTCTATGGAGGGATTAAATGAAAAAGATTATATCAATTTTTTTAAGTTTAATAATTATTTCAAGTCTAGTTCTAGCAATTAATTTTTCAACTGAAACAGCTTTTTCTCCAGTAAAAAAAACTTTTAGCGCTAATCCAATAAAACTAACAGACGAATTAGGAAACACTTGGGATGAAAACATTCTAAACAGCGATGACGACATTTACGCTGAAGTTCAAGACCAATGCGATATGATTTCGGATTGGGCAGAATATGAGTTTCCTGATTTAGAAATTCCTGAAAACATGAAAATTGAAAGCGTTTACCTTAAAGTTAAAAAATTTGAAACAAACACTGATGTTAATAACTTTCCAGATGATAGAAGAACACTTTATTGTTTTAACGGCAATGAGTATATTCCAATAGAAGATTATGAATTAACTGAAACTGAAGAACTTTATATTAGCCCAAACCTTAGAACTTGTTTTAGTAATCCTGAACTAACAAAAAACATTAAAATTAGATTTAATTATGATCCTTTCCCTGATTGTGTTGACACTCAATACCATGACTGGGCAGAAATAATTGTTGAAACAGGAATAGTAAAAACAATTGATTTATGGGAACACCCAAATGATTTACCACAACCAGTTGACTTTACAACCGACTTATACTTTACTAACAACACTTTTGGAATTGGAGCGGGAAACGATGGCTGGGATTGGCAAGAAGACACTTATGGCGGAGAACTAGCTATGGCTCAAATGAACGTTGATCCAAACATGAATGGTAACACTGGTGACTCAACTATCCCAGAAGACAACAGAATTGAACTACGGCTTGGAGGAGGAGCACCAGGAGCTTCAAGAAACCCAAATGATTCAGCTTACATTGGACCAATGACTTCAGGAGCTTACGGAGTACAATTTGAAGTAACAGAACAAGATTTTCAATTCCTTCAAAACAATAGACAAGCAATAATAACTTTCCGTTGGGTTGCTGACGCTGACGCTAACTGGGGAAACGAATTAGATGCTGGAGACGAAGCATGGATCAAAGCAAGATTTGGTAACACTGAACAAATGCATTATTTAGGAAGTGACCTTGACTCAGGAGACAATGATGCAGATGCCTTCAATGAAGTTTGGTGGGCTGATAATCCAGAAGATAGTTTTGGATTGTTTGAAGAAAACGTTACAGACTATATTACAAGTCCGGGAACATATTACCTAGACTTAGGCGGAGCACTAGCTGATTGGGACACTCAACAAGAAGGTTTTGGAGCATACTTTGACGACATAGATTTATACTTCAGGTAATCATTTGATTACCTTTCTTTTTTCTTTTATGCGTTTAAAAAAAGTGTTCCAAACTGTTCCACTTAACTCTTTTAAATTGTTCCAACTCATAATTAATAAATTAATTTTTTGGAGGGATTAAATGAAAAAAACTATTGTTTTAATGATAGCTTTAATGATTTTTTCAACTGGAGTAATTGCAAGCGAGTATACTGTTGAAGGAACACAATTTCTAGCAAAAGCATTTAACGGAATACTACTTAACTCTGAAACTGCAATTAGTTGGGTTGGAGACTCAGATACCAACATTTACAATCCACAAGCTAACACAATTGGTTTTGGGACTGGAGGAATAGAAAGAGCAAGAATTGATTTTACCGGAATGAAACTTGGAAAAAGTCAAGCCTTTGGCTGGACTAATGATCAGACTAATTACCTTGACACAAACGTTTACCTGCCAAAAACAAACACAATTGGGTTTGCAACAGGCGGAAGAGAAAGAGCAAGAATTGATTATTCTGGAATACAATTAGGAAACAGATTAGCTTACAGTTGGACAAACGACACTGACACCAACATTTACAATCCAAGAGCAAATACAATAGGATTCACAACCGGAGGGTTTGAAAGAGCACAAATAAACCCTAACGGAATATTTGCAGGCAAAGGACCCACAGGCAACACACTAGCATATAGTTGGAGCAACGACACTGACACTAATGTTTACAATCCAAGGTCAAACACTATTGGTTTTGCTGCGGGAGGATTAGAGCAAGTTTCAATTAGTTATAATGAAACCAATTTCCATAACACTGTTCAATTCAATGACTTAATAAGATTAAGGCCAAAGTATGTTGCACCTGAAAGCTGTTATTCTGGAATAGAAGGAGCAATGTATTATGACTTAAACGACAAGTCGCCTTGTTATTGTAATGGAACTAACTGGACAAGTTTAACAAACCCAGAAACTGTTTGTGAATAAGAAAGCAATAAAGCTTTCTTTTCCTTTTTTTATTTTATGTTTTTCTTTAAAAGTCTTTCAAACTTTTTTAATGCTTCAAAGTTTTTCTTTAACTTCTTGTTTGCCAGACTAACAACATATTTCAAGTATTCTTTTTCTACAAGAATTTCATCTTCTTTTTTTACTGGCACAGACAAATAACTAGTTCCAAACAATTCAATCAAGTACTTGCCTTCTTTTAAAACAATAACTCCAACTCTTTTAATTCCAGAATTTCTTGCAATTTTAACAAATTCTTGAGCATTCTCTAAATTGTTTGCTCCAGCAAGCAAACAAAAAGGCTCTTGCTTAAACCACAAATTATCTTTAGTTTTTTCATTTAAAGCAACCCAAACTTCTTTGAAAGTCGTGGGAGAATGCCATTTCCTGTAAAATGCTCCAACTCTTTTAGTTTCACTTTCATCCAAGTTTAATAAAAGAATTCTTCCAGAACAACAACTTGACGTAAAATAATTCTTGGTTTTAGAAATATATTTTGTTAAAGAAATCATTTGCTTGTCAGCCTTGCTTTCAGAGATAGCTTTAAGCAAACTTTTCTTGTGCCTTTCTTTAATCATCTTAAACCTTGCTTCGCCTTTAGGTTTTCTTTCCTTCATTCAACACCACTAACCTGCACGTCTAAAGT
>JBDRCV010000074.1:0-21707 GCA_043821385.1 archaeon
AGTGATTTAAAAGAACCAGAATTTGTTTGGCGTTTTAATGACAACCAAATAGCTTTGGCTTACAAAAAAGAATTTGGGAAAAGCAAGAAAGCAATCTGCCATACTCTTAGAGGCTACTTTACTGGAACTGCAAGCAATGTATGCGGAAAAGAACTAGAGGCAATTGAAACTAAGTGCATGGCTAAAGGAGATGCTTTCTGTGAATTTGTAATTAAAGAGAAAAGCAAGTTTGATGAAAAAAGCAAGTTATTTAGAGAGCAACTTTTGTAAAATCATTTTTGAAAAACTGCAAACTCTGACTTGTTTTGGTTTTCCTTGTAAATTGAGTGTTTTATTATTTTCCAGTCACTGTACATTTTAATTATTTCTCCTTTACTAAAATAACGTCCTTTTGAGTTTTCTTGGCACTTGCTGTCAGTCAAAAAAACGTCAAGAATGTTGAAGCCTTCCTTGTTTGTTTTTTGTTTTATTTTTCTAATAAAACTTTTAATGTTTTTTTCAAGGAAATGAATTACTCCAGTAATAATTATTACGTCAAAGCATTCTTTTAATTCTAAATCATCAATGTCCTGGCAGACAATTTTAATTTTTGTTTTTCTTTTCACTGCTTCCTTTTTTAATGCATTGATTGCAGTTCTTGAAATGTCAATGCAAGTCACTTTAAAGCCTTTTTCAGCAAGTTTTAAGGAGTTGCCTCCTTCCCCGCAACCCAAGTCTAAAATTTTTCCAGTTCTTTTAAAAGATAAAATCAAGTTAATTAATTCAACGTCTTCTTTGAAAGAGAACTTGTGGTTTCTCGAAAAAACTTTTTCTTCAAAAAAACATTTTTCTTTAAACATTCTTAACAACCTTTTTTAGAGAACAATTGCTTGTCTAAAATTTCTTCAATTTTCTCACAAGTTTGTTTTGTTGTTCCACTACTGTCTATGATATGGAAGTTGTCAAAGAATTCCTGTAATTTTGGGTAGGTTTCTATTAGTTGTTCTGATACTTTGTATTCAATGTCGTTCATTGGCCTTTTTTCTCTTTCTTCAAGTCTTTGTTTTATTATTGGTAATGAAGTGTTCAAAATAAGGTAAAGGTCTGGTTTTGGTAATTTAATGCCAAAAGGTTTTGTAACATAGTCAACTACTTCTTTCAAGTTAACTTGGTTGCCTTGTTCTTTCAAGTAAATGTACTGGTAGATTATGGGAGAGAAAAGATAACGGTCAACTAGCACTATTTCGTTTGGCTTGCAGTGCATTTGGCTTTCAATCCTGTAAAAATAGTTGGTTAACCATAAAAAAGATTCAGTTAAGGGAGGTAACTTACAGCGTAAAACGTTTTTTTCCTGAAACTGTAAAATCAAGTCGTGAACAGCATTGTCTTCGTCTTCAACTCGAACGTTCAAACCTTTTAATTTAAGTCTTTTAAACAATTCTTTAATGATAGTGCTTTTTCCTACTGCTCCAGGGCCCTCAAAAACAATTAACATGAAATAAGAATGTTTAAGGAAGTATAAAAGTTTAAGCTGCAAACTCGAACTTCATTCTTTTAGGTATAACGTAATAATGTTTTTTCTTGCAAGTACTGCAGGTTGCGACAAAAGTTGGTTTTCTTGTTTGCTTTTTCTTTAATGGAACAAATTCAGCTTTTCCACCGTAACCTTTCTTGTGTTGTTTTTCGTGGCTTCTTGTTCCCTTACTCATTGTCCTCATTTTGCCTGCTTTAAACTCTTTTAACTTGTGTTTAGAGTGCTTTTTGCAGTGCGGGCAGTGAGTGTTAATTTCTTTTGGAATCTTCATTTCTAGTTCACCTTAAAAATAGGTTTTTTTGTTAAGGAAAATATGAAGGGAATGGTTTAAAAAGGTTAAGTCTTGCTTAACGCGTGATTTCGAATACTGTTTTTAATTCTCTGATGTTTCTCGAAGACTTTTCTAATTTTATGGTATTCTTTTTCAACAGCAGAATTAGAAGAATTAAAAGTGTATAACTTGTAAGCAATACTGTGAGCTTCTTCAACTTGGTTTTTTTGGCAAAGTTTTTCAGCTAACTCAAAACCTTTACTGATAACTCTTTTATCAGAAAAACTCTGTTCAGGCAACTTTGAAAACATTCCAAAAGCAGTTTTTAAGGAATCGCGTTTTACTGTGTCTTCAAAAGAATTAATTTTAGGATTTAAGGTTAGTTTGTGCCAGAAAGCCTTAAAACCAGTTCTAGAAAACAAGCTTTTAGGTCTGTCAGGGTTTTCTTCCTGAAACTTGTGTTGTTTGGCAATAAACGGTTTTGTATTAGGTTTAGGGTAACGCTCGCTTGAAGATGGTTTCTTGTTAACGTTAATTCTGGAAGCTGGTTTTACTTTAAACATTAAATCACTTTCAAATGAAAGTTTAAACTAGTTTAAAATACTTGCTTTTTTTTCTCTAACAAAGTTTTATATACCTTTAAGCTTAATTTTATTACGGGTTTTGTTTTATGGTAAAGAAACTAAAAGAAGACTTTTCTGGTTTGGAGAAAAAGCATTTGTTGTTGATTGTGGATTATTTGAGTGCTTGGAACAAGCAATTTATTTTCTTGATTTTTTTTATTGCTGTTGCTTTCGCTTTAATTGTGTACGATTTTTATTCATCATTTTTTGGAATAATTGACGCTGGCTTACAGCAGGCAATTCTGGCAATGGTGGTTTTAACTGCATTACTTTTGATTTTCAGCCAGTACCAGAGAATGGTTTTAGAAAAAAAAATTAAGAAGGACCTTGAATGAATTCAAAACTAGGCTTTGCAGTCGTTTTGATAGTTTTAACTCTGCTGTCAATTCAAGTTACTGCTGTTAATGGCTCTCAGTCAATGAAAATTTATGCTATTGACTCTGGAAACAATGCTTTACAGGCTTCACTGGCATTACAAATTGAACCAGGAAAAGGCATGGTTTGGAGTTCTGTAGTGCCTTTAGTTGGCACTACAACTCAGGACGCTGAAAGAACTGCAGTTCAAGTAGCAGAAAATTATTCTAGTTTAGTTAAACAGCATGACTTTAAGTTTGAGATTATAGCAAGTGCTTCAACTGTTGAAGGACCTTCAGCCGGAGCTGCTATGGCATTGCTTACAATTTCTATTCTTCAAGAAAAACAATTACCTGATTACGTGAGTATTACTGGCACGATTAACGGTGATGGTAGTGTGGGAAGTGTTGGAGGCGTTTATGAGAAAGCAGAAAAAGCTGCTGAAACAGGAATTCAATTGTTTATGATTCCGCCTGGAAGCAAGAGGCAATTAATTAAAACTGATGAAGGAATAGAGTCAATTAACTTGGTTGAATTTGCTTTAAGTGAATGGAATTTAAAAGTAATTGAAGTGAGTTCAATTGACGAAGTATTAGAGTATGCTTTTCTTCCGTTAAACGAAATTGACGTTAACGCTTTAACAAATGAAGTAATTCCATTTATTCCAGAAAAAGTTGAAGTAAATGAAAAATTAACTGTAATGAAGTCTTTAACTGAACGTTATTTAGAGGAAGCAAAACTAGAGTTAAGGAAAGCCAGGAGTTCGTTAAACAATTCGCTTTTAGAGGATTCTAGTTTAATTGACTTGTTGTTGAGTTCAATTAATACTTCAGAGCAAAGGTTAGAGGAAGCAGAACACCTTTTAACTCAAAATTATTTTTATTCTGCAGCAAACACTGCTTTTCTGGTTAAAACTAACGCTTATTTAGTGCAGGATATTGCAGACAATCCTTCAATTCTTTCAATTGGTTCAAAAGTTTTTGAATTAAAACTTGAAAACCTTAACACTCAAATTCAAGCTTTGAAACCAAAGCTTTCAAGCATTCCAGTTAAAGGTTTAGAGTGGAATATTGCGGCAAAACAAAGAATTACTTGGGCTGAAACAAATTTAGAGAAAATTAATTCAACTCAAACAATTATTGTTACAACTAACACTGCCGATGACTTAAATCCAATGATTGCAAACTTAAGAGACTACGAGTATGCTGTAGGCTGGTTGGAGATAGCTGAAGAATTTTATGAAATGAGTTTAATTGACTCGCAAGCCATAAGGCCTTCAGAAAACGTTTTAAGTGAAGTAGAAGAATTGTTGATTAAAACTGAAGACAATTTAACTGTTTTAACTCCAACTGACTTGGAAGACATTGAAAGAAGGCTGGAGTCCGCTGAAAAAAACATTAAAAACAAATGGTATTACACTGGGTTAATGGATGCTCAGTCAGCTTTTGCTTTAACTAATTCAGTTACTATAACTCAAGACAAAACTTTTGATGAAATAATGCGTTCAGCTGAAAACGAAATTAATGCAATTCAATCAGAGTTAGATTCAAGCAATCAAGACTTTGTTTGGGTAGAACTTTACTTGTCTCACGCTAAATACTTTTATGATTCAGCA
This sequence comes from archaeon, assembly GCA_043821385.1. Taxonomy (GTDB): domain Archaea; phylum Iainarchaeota; class Iainarchaeia; order Iainarchaeales; family JBDRCV01; genus JBDRCV01. The sequence continues at coordinate 4,377 of JBDRCV010000074.1, forward strand.
AACTATTACAAAGAAAACTTGCAGGGCGGAACAGCTTTAAGTCACGCTAAAAACGCTTTAAGTGTTGCATTACTGGCTAAAGGACAACTTGACGGAACCAGAATAATGTTAGAAGACTTGTCAAGCCAGCAAGTGTTTGGAATTACTTTACCAAACCTTGGAGAAGATTCAACTAAAACAATCTTGCCTTCCCAGCCAGCAGAACTACAGTTTTATTACTTGAACTTAATTATCTGGATTACAGTCATAATCTTGATTTTAATTGTCTTGTTATTGCTTTTAAAACACAGAGTTAAATCAAAATCTATTAGTCCTCCAAAAACAAGTAAAGCAATAGATGACTTTTTAACTGAAATTGATGTAGCGTTATTAAACAAAACAATTTCACAAGAAAAACACGATGAACTAGTTAAAAGATATAAGTCAAAACTTGGTTTAATTAAAAGAGAGAAAGCAGTTGACTCTAAAGCTTTAGTTGAAATAGATGACTTAAAACAAGAATTAAAAGCAAGCAAACAATCACTGGCAATAATTAGAAGACACTACCTTAACGGCAAAATAACTAAAAAAGACTTTAATTCTAAAACCAATGAATTAACTCAAAAAACAGAGAAAATAAGCAAAAAAATCACGGCAGACGAAGTAATACTTAAAAGGTCAAAAAAACTAGCGCAAGAAAACTTAAAAGAATTAAAAAAACAAGCCAAGAGTTTGAAGAAGAGTTAGTTTTTATTAATTGAGATTATACTTTTTCTTTACTTCTTCAAGGCGCTTTGTTTCAATTTTTCATTCTTTTATTTCATGCATTTCGTGTTCAATTGCTTTGTGAACAAGTTCTGATTCAACTTTGTTTGAGTTTTCTTCCTGAAGCCTTTTAATGCTGGCAGACTTTAACTTCAACCCGACAACGCTGACTTTTTTTTCTTTGTTTAAAGCAATTCCTACAACTTGGTCTGCGTGTTTAATGATAGTGTCATTGTGGGTTATAGCAATAAATTGGCTTTTCTTGCTTAACTCTTGAATTAACTGGCTTAATTTAGTGGAATTAACGTCATCTAAAGCCGCGTCAACTTCGTCTAAAATATAAAAACTTGAAGGACTGTAAAGCTGTATTGCAAACAAGAAACTTAAAGCAGTTAAACTTTTTTCTCCACCACTCATGGCTTCAATGTTTTTAAACTGTTCTCCTTCATGCTTTGCTTTAACAAGCAAACCAGCTTCAATTGGGTTATCATAATCAGTTAATTGTAAACTGCCGTCATTGTTTGCAAGCAAAGAATAAGTGTGCTGGAAATTCTTATTAATTTCATTAAAACAAGTCATAAAAACACTAACTCTTTTAACTTCAATTTCAGTAATCAGGTTTTCAACTGCAAGCTTTTCCTCACTTAACTTTTCTGTTTTTTGCTGTAAGTCTTGAACTTCAATTTCTTGTTCTTTATACAAGTCAATTGCTTTCAAGTTAACTGGTTCAAGTTTCCTGATTTCTTCTTCAATTATTGGAATTGATTTTTTTAATTCCTTTAAGTCTGGTTCAGTTAAAACTTTAACGTCTGAAAAATCCTTTAACTCCAAAGTTAAGTCGTTTAACCTTACCTTTTCTCCAGAATAACTAACTTTCAAACTATTCAAGTGTTGTGTTAGAGAATAAAACTTTTGGTCTCTTTGTGATAGTTTTTCTCTCAAATTAGTGATTGTTTCAACTAAAACGTTTTTTTCTGAAACAATGTTTTCATGTTTCTTATAAAAGCCTTCCAGTTTCAAGTTTAATTCTCTTAAATCCAAGCCAGTTTTTTTTAACTCTAATTCAATCAAATTAGTTTTCTCTGCATTCTCTTTTAAGTTAATTAAAATACTGTTTTGCTCTTTTTTTAACTCGTTTTCTTTTGGCAGCATTACTTGACCCAAGTTTAATTTTAAGTTTTGTACTTCAGTTTTAAGGTTTTCAAACTCGCTTGAAAAAGAAGTAAAACTTTTACCTTCACTTCCAACAATCAAGGTTTGTTTTTCGTCTTTAATGTTCTTAATTGATTTAAGTAAAGGCTTTTCTTTCTTGAATAAATTAGTTAACTTTAAATTTAAATCAATTAACTGTTTTTCAAGAGAAGTTTTTTTTGGCTGAAAGTTTTTTTCATCTATTACCATTAAATTTTTAACGCCAGTAAACTCGTTAATCCTTAATTGTAAGTGTTTTTGGTTTTCTTCTAAAACACTTAACTGTTCTCTTAATTTAATCATCCTGTTTTTTTGCACGTCATTTAATTTCAGTTCTTTTTCAAACAAAGTTAGTTCTCTTCTGATTGAAAGAATCTTTTCCCTGTTCTCACTTAACTTTTTCATTATAAAGTCTCTTGAATGAGACTTGTTTTTTTCTTCAGTTAACTGTTTTTCTTTTAACTGTAAACTCAACTGTAACTGGTTTTCCAGTGAATGTAATTCTTTTTCAACTTGATTTATTTCTTCTTTTAAAATGTTTTTCTCGCTTGCAATCAAACTCAATTGTTCTTCGTTTTCAAGCAAGACTTTTTCTTTTTCTTTTAAGCTTCTCATGTAAGAGTCTTGTGCTTTTCTTGCCTTGTTAAAAACACTGCTAACTTCATTCAACTTTTCTTCTGCTTTAACTAACTCGTTCTTGGTTTTCTCAATGTTTTCTTTTAATTCTTTCCTGTTTTCTCTTAACTGGTTTAACTTGTTTGACTGAAAGCTTTTTTCATTCTCTAAAAAGGATTGTCTTTCTTCAAAAACTTTTTTGCTGGTTCTTTTTTCTTCCAGTTTAGCATGCAGTAAGCCTGTTTCTTTCTGGCTTAAACTAATCAGGTAATCGTTTTTTTCCTGCAGTAAGCCTTCTTTTTCTGTAAGAGTTTTCTTTAAGTTAAGGGTTTTTTCTTCGAATTCTTTTAATTCTTTTTCTTGTTTTGAAATCTTGTCTTCAATTTCTTTTAATTCTTTCTGCAGGTTTTTTTCTTCCAATCTTAAAAGGGTTTTTCTTGATTGTTTTAGTTTTCTTCCAAACTGCAAATACTTTAAAGCAGAATTTCTGTCGTTTGATAACTTGTTTAATTGTTTTGTTCTCTCGTTTAAGACAATGCTTGCTTCCTTTAACTTTAATTCAACTTTACTTAATTCTTTTAATGCTCTTGCCTTCTTTTCATCAAATTCTTTTATTCCTGAAATCTCGTCAATAATGGTTCTTCTTTCTTTGGCACTCATTTCAACTATTCTTGTAACGTCTCCCTGCAAAATAATGTTGTGTCCTTGTGGCGTAACACCTAACTCCTGCAGGTAAGAACTTAACTCGTTTAAGGGTTTTCTTTTATTGTTTAATCTTGCAACACTTCTGCCATGCCTGTCAATACTTCGATTTAATAAAATTGGTTCATCTTTGCCTGTTTCTTTTAATTCTAGGAATACTTCTGCAATGCCTTCTTTTGAATTATAATTTACTAAGTCAACCAGCTTGTTTGCTCTTAAACTTTTTAAACTAGTGGCGCCAAAAGCAAACAATATTGCGTCAATTACATTACTTTTTCCTGAAGCGTTAGCTCCAACAATTGTGGTAAAGCCTTCACTGAAAGGAATTGTGACTTTATTGAAGGACTTAAAATTCTTTAACTTGAGTTTGTCAACTAACAGCATTTTTGAAAATTCCCATTACTTGTTTTCTAAATAGAATAATGGTAAAAGCAGGTTTATAAAGCTTAAGCTTAAAGTGTAAAACACGATTATTACTGCGATTGTTAGAAAGTCATTGCCTAGCCATTCAACTATAATACTTCCAAGAGTATTAATTATTGTTACAACGATTGCAGCCAAAACCAGTATTAATAAAGTTGAAAAAAAGTGTTTTTCCCCAAAATTAAATGCCTTACTAATGGCTTTCTTTAAATTTACTTTATCTAAAGCCATTGCAGGCACAACTAAAACCAAGTGAACTCCAAGATAAATTGTGATTAAAAAGAAAATTAATCCAATTACTAAAGTTATTATTGGGTCAAAAGAAAAAATTAAAAGCAAGAAAAATAATTCCAATAAGAATAACACTATTACTGTTAAAAAAACCCAGAACAAAATAGTTTTCTTTAAGTTTCTTACAGCACTGCCTAAACCAGAGCCAATTCCAGTATTCTTTCCGCTTACAAGCTTGCTTGAATAATAAAGCAAAAATAATTGAATAATGCTAATCAAACAAAAAGAAACAATAAAAGAAAAAAACTGGCTGGCATAAACTTGTGTTAACAATACAGGTAACTGGAATAACGTCGCGCTAGGAAACTGGTCTAAAACAATTTCTTCCATTAAGTCTCCAATAATTAACTGGTTAAAATAACTTAAAATAAAGATTAATACCGCGCCAATCAATGTTGGCAGCATTATAATAGGCTTTTTAACCATTAACTCCAGCGTTGCTGGAAAAGCTTGAAACATTACTCTTACCTTTAATCTTTACAATTTTGTTATTTATATAGTTAACTTTAAAGTGAATAAATTTTTATTGCTTTGTATCTTAATAATAGCATGTCTTTATCTAAATCAAGCACTTTTCTGTATTTAACTCTTGCCTTGTTTTTGTTATTGTTTATTGTTGCTTTTACTGTTAACTTGTTTGACTTTACTGCTTCAATCTTGCATGAAGTTAACTTGGTTTCCTTTAACTTTCAAAAACCTTTAATCCAGCAAATTCTTGTAAGCAAAAGCCAGTCAAACATTTTAACTGAAGTTAATTCACTGACATTGTTTTCTTTATTGTTCCAGACACAGTTAGTTGAATTATTGAGAAACCTTGTCATTCCTTTCTCTTTCATTCTTTCAGCTTGGGCGGCAGGAAACTTTCACTCTGTTTTGTTTAACAACGCTCAAGGGTTTTTTCCGTTTGCAGTATTCTTTTCCAGCCTTCTGTCTTATGGTTTTCTTGCAGGAGCAGTAATCTTAATTTCTGGTTTGTCGTTAAAAATTTATTACTCAATAATAATGTTATTGAAAAACTATCTGGTTTCAGGTTCAAGTGAAAGCATTCTAAATTTAAGGGAATTATTCAGCAATAAAGACTTATTAGTTTTGCCTTTGAGTGTACTGCTTGCCTTGCTTTCATCTTTTTTAACAGTTTTCTTTTCAAGTGTTTTCATGAAAACCTTAATTCCGTTAGAGTTTCTATTACTTCCATTACTGTTTGTTGTCTTAGTTTTAGGCATGGCTTTCGGGATTCACTTTTTTTATGAAAGCATTAAAGGTTTCCAAAAGTAAACTTTCTATTATAAATAAACTAAAAGACTTTAATGTTCTATAAACTAAAATTGTTTAATTTTTTAGTAACTATTTTTTAGGAGGTATTTGGAATGATTAAAATTAATGATTTAGCACCAAGTTTTTCTTTGAAGTCTTTTCATAAAAATGATTTCAAGAACGTTAACTTAAGTGATTTTAAAGGAAAATGGGTTGTGTTGTTTTTTTATCCCGCAGACTTTACGTTTGTTTGCCCAACAGAATTAGGAGAATTAGCTGACAAGTATGATGAATTAAAACAACTTGGAGTTGAAGTTTTAAGTGTCAGTACTGACACTCAATTCGTGCACAAGGCTTGGCATGATTCAAGTGAAACAATTAAAAAAATTCGTTTTCCCATGCTAGCTGACCCTACTGGAAAAGTTTGCCGTGATTACGGAACATATATTGAAGGAGAAGGTTTAAGTTTAAGAGGAACTTTTATTATTGACCCTGACGGTATAGTAAAAGCTTTCGAAGTTCACAACAATGATATTGGCAGGAGTGCAGTTGAATTAATTAGAAAAATTCAAGCAGCAAAGTTTGTCAGAGAAAACAAAGGACTGGTTTGTCCGGTTAACTGGCAGCCAGGAGAAAAAACTTTAAAGCCAGAGATTAATTTAGTTGGAAAAATTTAATGTAAAAGTTTAAATTAACTGAAAACAATAAGTTTAAGGAGGGAAAAAAAATGGTTAATGCTAGTAAAAGAAGTCAAGTCTATAAGTGCAGTCTCTGCGGCAACATAGTATCATTATTGTTTGTTGGCGGCGGAGAACTATTTTGCTGTGGCAAGTCAATGGACTTGCTTGAAGAAAAAACTCAAGATGAAGGAAACGAAAAACACGTTCCAGTCATCGAAAAAACTATTAAAGGCTTTAAGGTTAAAGTTGGTTTAGTTGAACACCCAATGGAACAAGCTCATTATATTCAGTGGGTTGAATTAATTGCTGACGGTAAAAGTTATTTTGAGTTCTTGAAACCTGGAATGAAACCTGAAGCAGAATTCTGCGTGCAAGCAGAAAAAGTTTTGGCTAGAGAGTACTGTAACTTGCATGGCTTGTGGAAAAAAGAATTATAGGTGACTGAATTGAAAGAATTAAAATTAATTGTTTTGATTAGCTTGATTGGAATTGTTTTGTTTTCTGGTTGTGTTAGTTCAGGAATTACTGGCGATGCCGCAAAAGTTGAAAATAATTTAGATGAAATGACTGTTAAGTCAGCAGAACCAGGAATTCAGTCACTTAATAAAACTTTTTCTTTAACTGAAGTTGCAGAACATAATTCTGAAAGTGACTGCTGGCTTGTAATTGACAGTAAAGTTTTTGATGTAACTGAATTTATTCCAAGCCATCCTGGAGGTCAAGCAATAATTGAAGGATGTGGCAAAGATGCAACAGAACTATTTGAAACTCGTCCAATGGGTTCAGGCACTGCACACTCTGACACTGCTAGAACTCTAAAAGAAAATTACTTTATTGGTGGTTTAGAATAGTTTTAAGAGAGATAACATACCTGCCAGTTTTAGGAAAACCGTTAATTTTTTGGTTAGGAATTATTACAATAACTTTGTTTATTATTACTGCTTTAATTCCAGTCTTAAATTCTAAAGGAATAAGAATAATTTCTTTTAAATGGCATTCCAGAATTGCTGTTATAGCTTTATTGTTTGCAGTAATTCACGGCAGCCTAGGAATTCTGGCTTACTTTTAATTTTAATTCATTTTCTGTAATTTCAAGTTTCCTTAAAGAAACTTCAAGCTATTTAAAGAACAAAAACCATAAGCTATACAATTGATACTTGGAAGGGTTTTTTTTGCTTACTGTTAACGAAATTGGTGGAATGTCAGTAATTGATGTTATTAAAGGTTATCCGTTGGTTGGAAAAATTCTTGAAAAACACGGTATTGGCTGCACTACATGCAAGGTTGGAGTATGCAAGTTAAAGGACGTGGTAAGAATTCATTTTCTGCCGGCAGAGCAAGAGAAAACAATTTTCAAGGAAATCAATGAAGCTTTAAAGAACGTTTGAAATTAGTGTAATTTTTTTGGAGGAATAAATTATGGTTCAAGATTCAATGTGTGGTTGTCCTGGTTCAAAAATGCAGGACTTTAGAAAAAAAGAAAGTTCTTCTAGTGAAAAGACTTCAAGGCTTGGTTCAGAGTTAAGGCAGTGGCCAGTGCAATTGCATTTAGTTGGTCCTAATGCACCTTATTTTGAAAATGCTGACTTGTTAATTGCTGCTGACTGTGTGCCTTTTGCTTCAGCAAACTTTCATTCTGATTACTTGAAAGACAAAGCGGTTGTAATTAGCTGTCCAAAACTTGATGAAACAGAAAATTATTCAGACAAAATTGCTGAAATAATTAAAACAGGAAACGTTAAAAGTGTTACTGTAGTACACATGGAAGTACCTTGTTGTTTTGGTTTGCAGAGCATTGCAGAGGAAGCAATACAGAAATCAGGAAAAAACCTTGAATTAAAGCAGGAAATTGTGAGCGTTCAAGGCGAAAGTCAAAGGTGATTTTTTTTGGGTTCTCCTGGCATAATTTTAACTGAACAACTTGTTTCAGAACACTCGCTTATCTTAGAATTAATTAGTGTTTTAGTGTTGGCTGTACAAAAATTTGAGACTGGTGGCAATGTTAGTCCAGAGTTTTTTTTACAGTCAGCTGATTTTATAAGAAACTTTGCTGACAAATTTCATCATGCAAAAGAAGAAAACATTTTGTTCAAGAAAATGGTTGCTAAAGGCATGCCAGAAAAAGACAGTCCAATTGAAGCAATGCTTTTAGAGCACGAGCAAGGAAGAGAGTTTGTTAAAGGAATGGTTATTGCAGTAGAATCATTTGCTGAAGGCAATGAAAGCGCTAAAAATGAAATCATTAGAAATGCTTTAGGTTACTCTGATTTGTTAAAAGAACATATTGAAAAAGAAGATAACATTCTGTATCCTTTAGCAGAAAGAACTTTTACTGAAAGTGAGAAAATCAGTCAGTTAAAATTATTTAAAAAAGCAGAACAAGAGAGAGGCGGAAAACTTACAATAAGAAAATATTCAAACTTGGTTAAAAAGCTTGAAAAAGAAATTAATGGCGTGAGTTAAATCATTTTTTGGGGTAAAAATGCCGTCGCTTGAAAACCATTTGCAGTCAAGTCTTAAACGCACTGGAGAAAGTTATTCTTTAATGCATGAATGGCTTGATGGCAAGAACCTTTCATTTCTTGAAAAAATTTCAAGGCACAATGTTTTTAATGTTAAAAAAAACGTTCTCTTTATTGAAAAGCGTTTTGGCAAGCCTGCAGTAAAAGAATTCTTAAACCATTTAATTGAAGATTATAACCAAAATTTCTTACTTGAATTAATGCAGAAAATTGTTTTCAAACTAAATGGATTGAAACTTTAATTTTTTTTAATTAATATTTTTTAAAACTCACAGTACTTGCAGTTTCTTGTTTCACATTCAGGACAGTGTTTCTTCCATTTAATTGACCACTTTTTGATTCCTTTAATTACTTTAATGAAATCATCCCCACTTTCAGTTAAAGAGTACTCTGACTTTATTGGCACAGTGCTGGAGTCAACTTTTTTTGAAACCATTTTCTGTTTTTCTAATTCCTTTAATCTTGCTGAAAGAATTTTTGGAGTAATGTTTGGCAGGCTTTTCTTTAACTCTGAAAACCTTTTGCTTTTCGTTTGCCCTTTAAACAATTCAAGCAAGATTAACAAAGTCCATCTTTTGCCAACAAAATCTGCTGTCTTAAAAATACTACAATTGTCTTGCATCAAACTCACAGTATACTAATAGAAACTATTCTTTATATATGTATCTTTGTGCTATATAGTATAGAAAAGAAACTATGGGGGTGGTTAAAGGTTTTAAGGAACTTAATTGAAATCGACGAAATAAAATGTAACGGATGTGGTTTGTGTATCCCAAACTGCCATGAAGGAGCATTAAAAATTGTCGACGGCAAAGCAAAACTTGTAAGTGAAGTTTATTGTGATGGTTTAGGCAATTGTTTGGGACACTGCCCCAAAGGGGCAATAAAAATTGTTAAAAAAGAAGTCAAAGCATTTGATTTCAAAAAAACAAATTTACACTTAAAAAAAATTGGAAGAAAAGAATTAAAGGAAAATCCTTTAAAGGAGGAAAAAACTATGGAAAAAAAACTTCCTTGTGGTTGTCCGGGAACAATGGCAAGGGAAATTAATCAAACTCGTTCTGTTAAAAAAGATTTCAAGCAAGTTTCACAGCTCAAACAGTGGCCGGTGCAGTTATCATTACTCCCTCACAATGCATCGTTTTTTGATGGCGCGCACTTGCTTGTTTCAGCTGATTGCGTGCCGTTTGCCACTGCAAACTTTCACTCTCGCCTACTTGTGGGAAAAACTGTTTTAATTGGCTGTCCGAAACTAGATGATGTTGAAGCTTACAAGGAAAAACTTATAGAAATTTTTAAGTCAAACAAAGTTAAGAGCATTACTGTTGCAATAATGGAAGTTCCGTGTTGTTATGGTTTGGCTTCACTTGTTGAAGAAGCCTTAAAAAAGTCAGGTAAAAGCATTCCATTAATAAAAGAAGTTGTCAGTGTTTCAGGCGACATTCAGTAAGGAGTTAAATTATATTTTTTTTTAACTAAGCAAAGCATTTTCAATTTCTTCAGAAAACTTTATAATATTAGTTTTTCCAAGGCCTTCTTTTCTTATTACTTGCTTGTCAATTAATCTTTGAATTGTTCTGTGGGCTTTAAGTTTAGTCATTCCCTCTAACCTAGTAATTTCTGCTTGCAGTATTTTTCCCTTGTTTTCAATTAACTTGTTTACTACTCTTTTTTCGTCAGCATTCAAGAATTTAAGAATAATTTGGGAAGTGGTTTTCAGTGATTTATCTTTGTTTTCAATTTTTTCTGCCATCAAATAATATGTTCCTGCTCCAACAAGTAAGGCAATGCTTGCAAACAATGGCAGTACTGCATACATAGTGTTTAATTGTTCTTCATGTGGGCAGGATTCTTGCAAAGAACAAGTTTCGTCGTGCACTCCAACTCCTAAAAGAGTGACAACAGTAAAAACAGTGTAAAGAAATCCCACTACAAGAATTAAACCCAAAATAAGTTTTCTGTTCTGTGATTTCATTACAGGATAATTTACAGAAACTAATTTAAACTAACTGGTTTTTAATGGTTTCATTTTACTGAAACCCTCAAAAAACACGGTTTCAGTAATTGCCTTATATGGTTTCAATTAATAGTATATTAGAAAAAAACATTTTTGAGGTGATATTAATTGAATTTTAAAAAAGAAGATTTTCCATTAGTTGTGTTGTCAATAGTAATACTTGTTTTGATGACTGTTACTCTTTCAATGCAATTAGATTTACAACAACAATTAGGTTTACAGTCAAGCAAAATAAGTTCTTTAATGCTTTCAGGTAATACTGTCAATAACTTACAGTCAAATAATACTCCTGTGCAGGTACAACAATCACCGCAGACACAACAACTTGACACTCAGGCTTTAATGCAGGAGTTAATTCCTCGCGGCATACCAGAAGTTTATGGTTCAGAGTTAGGAGTTAGTTTTGAACAACCAGTTGAAAGTTTAAGTGTTCTAGCAGGACTTGACGGTGACTTGTATGATTCTGGTTTACTTCACTTTGCTGACTTAAGTTCAGAACAACAACAGCGTTACATTACTGCAGGTCAAAGTATTTCTTGCGAGTTTTGTTGTGGTGCAAAATACATTGTTGCTTCAGATGGCAAACCTGCTTGTGGTTGTGCTCACTCAGCAGCAATGCGTGGCTTGACAATGTATTTACTGTTAAATCATGAAAATGATTTCTCTGACATGCAAATATTGGATGAGTTAACAAAGTGGAAGGTAATGTTTTTTCCAAAGCAAATGCTTCAAAAAGCAATAGACTTACAGGCAGCAAACTCTGGAATTACAACTAATGGTTTAAATGAATTGCCTGACATGGTTGGAGGTTGTTAAAAATGAGTGAAAAAAAAGAACATAAAACAATTGAAGTAAAAGAAAAAAAGAACAATAACACGCGTGTTTGGTTAACAGTAATTCTCGGCGTGTTATTTGTTTTAGCTGTCTTTCAGTCAGTTCAAGCTTTTAGTTTACAGAACACTGCTTTAAGCTTACAGCAAGAAATAATTCAATTAGAATCAGGCGGAGCAGTTACTGGAACTAACTTGGCTGCAAATACTGGTGGAAATGAAAGCCAGGGTTTGCCGCCAGGACTGCAGAACCTTCCAGACATGGTTGGGGGTTGTTAATAAAAGGTGTTAAAATGTTTGGTGCCATAAAGAATAGAATTTCAAATATTACTACAACTGCTTCAAGTAGTTTAAGTCTGCTTGGGGGTTATAATGTGTGCCATAACATTTGCCTTGGGCTTATAGCTTTACTTTCAGTTATTGGTATTAGTGTTCAAGGCATGCCTTTAGCTTTCTTGCAAGATTATGCGGTTTACCTTTGGAGTCTTGGAATTGTTTTGCTTGCTGTGACATTAGTTCTTTACTTTGTAAGAAAATGTGTTTCAAGAAACTTGTTGATTTTTAATGTTGGCTTGCTTACTGCGGCAGTACCTTTTAAAGAACTTGAAGCTTTCCAGTTGGTTTTCTGGGTTGTTGGTTTTACAATTTCAGGAATCGCTGTCGCGTTCTATGTTAATAAAAGATTTTTTAATAAAAAGGAGGAAAAAGAATGTTGTCAAATGAAAACAAAATAATTATTGGTTTTGCGGTTATTGGGTTGCTTGTATTTGTTTTTTCTATGGCTTTCATTCAACCAACCACAAATAATAACACAATAGTTTTACAGAATTCAGAACAAAACTTTCAAGAATTCTCTAACGCTGAATTAAGTGACAAGTGTTTAACGCCTGAAGGTTATACTGACGAGTTATGGTTGCAGCACATGTCACACCATCCGGACAGGTATGAGGGTTGTTTGTGATTTTATAAGGTGAAGTTATGAGGAAAACCATTCTTGCTTTCATGTTTTTTTTACTGGTTTTTTCAGCGACAGCAATGGCTGAAGAAAACACTGCAGTAATTTACAAGAATTCTGCTTGCGGTCATTGTGTAATGTACCTTCAAGAGTTAAATGAATTCTTAATTGGAAAAGGTTTTACTGTTACTGAAAAAAACTTTATTAATGACCAGGTTGCAAGACAAGAGTGGTTAAACGTTCACTTGCAAAAAAATATTCCAATCGAGTTACAAGGGCATATGCTTGTAGTTTTAAACGATAACTTATTGCTTGAAGGACATGTTCCTTTAAGTGTTGTCAGTCAGGTTTTCAATCAATATCCTTCACTTGAGTTTCCTGAAATAGTTGTTTTTCAGGATTCAATGGAAGAAGAATCAAAACTCGAAAACTTTAAAGTAATGATTAATGGAAAAACAAGTGTTTGTGGTTTAGAAGAAAACTTTAGTGAGTGTGTTGGGGTTAATGAAAATAATGGTTCGTGGCAGTCTTTCATGCCTTTTATTGTTTTAAGTTCTGGGTTGCTTGCAGGAATTCATCCTTGTACTATTGGAGTGTTATTGTTTTTTCTTGCATTTCTTTTCACTATAAAAAGAAAAAGACTTGAAACACTTAAAGTTGGAGGCGTTTATATTGTTGGAGTTTTTCTTGCATACTTTTTGATTGGGTTAGGTTTAATGCAAGCCATAACTTTTGGAGAACCTCATTTTGCCGCAAAACTTTCAGGAATACTGTTAATTGGTTTAGGGTTATTTAATCTTGTAAGGTTTTTGAAACCAGAAGTTAAAGGTTTTGGAATTCCTGAAAGCCAGAAAGGCAGAATTGTTGGACTAGTTGAAAAAGCTTCACTGCCAACAGCACTTGTTTTAGGCTTAATTGTTGGAGCTTGTTCTCTTGGCTGTACTGCAGGAATCTACTTTTCAGTTTTGGGTTTGCTTTTAGTTAACCAAGTTCAAGGAATTTTTTACCTTTTGCTTTACAATTTAATGTTTGTCTTGCCGTTAATAATAATTTTATTGCTTGCAACAAATTTGAAGGCAGTGAAAAAAGTTGAAAAACTAAAAATTGGGAAATCAAAGTACTTAACGTTAATTGCTGGACTGGTAATGCTTTTCATTGGATTAATGTTATTGTTTGGTTTATTTTGAGGTGGTATTAAATGGATTTAGCTGTAGAACAAGAATTATCAATGGCTGTAATGAACTTAATAGCGTTAGAAGAGCATTTAGCTTTCACTATTGCTAGAACAAAAAAAGATAAGTACATTGGATTGTATAATGCAATTCGAGCTTTAAGGTCAAAGTACTTGAAAAAAATAATAAAAAATGATGAAGGCGAGTTATGGTGTGCTGCCAAACACTCTTTAATTTCAACCATGCACTTGATGGAAACAGGAATAAAGTTTGGTGCTCAAGGAAAAAACAAGGAAGCAATGGAGTACTTTAAGGACGCGATAGAAAACTATCATGCTTTTTGGGTAATGCAGGAATTAGGTGTCAAGGAGGAAAAAAAGTGAGTTTAATTAAAGACCTTGAAAAAACTTATTCAAAAGAAACAAAGAAAGTAATTAGAAAGTTTCTTGAAGACCCTTGTTGTGATGAAGACAAGAAGACAAGTAAAAGGTGAAAAAATGACGGAAAAAAAAATAATTATTCCAGTTAAAGGAATGCATTGTGTTAGTTGTTCTATGTTATTAGAGCAAGCGCTAAAAAATGTTTCTGGAGTTAGAAAAGCAAGCGTAAGTCATTCAAATAATAATGCAATCATAATATTTGATTCAACGAAAACAAGTGAGAAAAACTTACAGCAAGAAATAATTGATGTTGGTTATAAAGTTAATTAAATTTTTTGGGAGGTGAAAAAAATGGATAAAATGAAGTTATTAATAATTCTTGTTGGAATAACATTGGTTTTAACTCTTGTAAACACTGTTGTCATAGCTAGTTTTGGAATGGTTACTTTGCCTGCACAGAATGACACTAGTAAAACAGGTGACCCAAACAACGACTCTGGAAACTTAATGCCTCCAACTGGTTCTAAAAATACAATTAGTGTTGACGATGACTCTTTTATTGGTAATGCTGAAGCTCCAGTAACAATAGTTGAGTTCTCTGATTTTCAGTGCCCTTATTGTGGAAAGTTTTATAATGAAACACTGGCAATGCTGAAAAAAGAATACCTTGATACTGGCAAAGCAAAACTGGTTTACAGGGATTTTCCTTTAAGCTTTCATGCTGACGCGCAAAAAGCTGCTGAAGCAGCAGAGTGTGCTGGAGAACAAGGAAAATACTTTGAAATGCATGACAAAATATTTGAAAACCAGTCAAGCATTGGTGTTGAAAACTTAAAGCAGTATGCAGTAGACATTGGATTAGATTCAAGTGCTTTTAATACATGCCTTGACTCTGGAACCATGGCACAAGAAGTTCAAAAAGATATTTCTGACGGTCAAGCTTACGGTGTTTCTGGCACTCCAACGTTTTTTGTTAACGGACAAAAAGTTGTTGGCGCACAGCCATTCACTGTATTCAAACAATTGATTGACGCAGAACTGGCAGGTTAAAGAAAACCGTTACAATGGTTTTCTTTTTATTTTTTTTTAATTATTGAACATTAAAATTCAATAACTTTGGAGGTATAAATAATATGCAAGTGAAGTACTTTATAACTGGCATCAGTTTAAGCATTGCTTTTTTTCTGTTGTTTGGTGTTGTAACCAATTTAATTCCTAACTCATTATTCAACAGAATGATTGAAACAACTGTTCTTGATTATTTTTTCTTAGTCACAAGTTCAGTGTTGTTGGGCAGCTATGTTGCAGTTCACCTTTACAAAAAGAACACTGCCAAAAAATGTGATGCTGTAACATATTCTGGTGGAGTGGGAAGTTTTCTTGCTTTTGGTTGCCCAATCTGCAACAAATTACTGGTTATACTGTTTGGGGCGACAACATTAATAACTTACTTTGAACCTTACAGGCCGGTGCTTGGTTTTGTAAGCATTGTATTACTTGTTGGAGCACTGTATTGGGTTATCAAAAAGTAATTTAATCCTAAACTTTATTATTTTTTAAAAGATTTAGCACAATGGCAGCAGCAGAAAATTAGGTTCTTTCCACTAACTGTTTCCTTGTAACCGCCTTCAAGAACCTTGCAACCACAGTGAGTGCAAACGCTTACCTGCGGTTTTAAAGCAAGAAAAAATAAGTCGCCTGACCTGCTTAACATTTTTTTAGTGAATTCTTTTCCTTTTTTTGTCATAACATAAATTATTTTGTCTCTTGCGCCGGTTTTATCTACCCTGATAAATTTTTCTTTTTCCAGTAACTCCAGAAACGGGTAAACCTGGCTTGTACTGATTTTTTTTCCAATTTTTTCTTCTAATTCTTTCATTATTTCATAACCATGTTTAGGTTTTTCCATTAACAATAGTACAGAATAGAATTTTACCAGACTCGCTATTTTTACAGCCATATAAATTATAAAACAACAAAACGTTTAAATATTATGATGTATCTAAATAGTAATAGGTGGAGAAATGTTTGGCTTGTTTGAAAAAAAATGCTTGTATTGCAGGACAAAGATTGATAAGGACAAAGAAGTTAAAAGAGACGTTAAAGTTCCTGGAAATGCTGGGATTCAATCAAAAAACTTTTGCAGTGAAGAACACGCAGATAGTTATGAACAAGAATTAGATGCATTTTTGAAAAAACCAAAAAAACGCGGCAGTTGTTGTGGGTAAAAAAGTAAAACGAATTTAATAAATATAATAAAAGATATGATTTAGTTTAAAGGTTATTAAAATGAAAAAAACAACTTTGAATATAGAAAAAATGCATTGTGCCTCTTGTGCAGTGCTAATAGAAAAAAAGCTTAGTCAAACTAATGGAATTAATACAGCCAAAGTTAATTATGGTTCAGCGAAAGCCTTCATTGAATTTGATGAAAAAATGCTTTCAGTTGACAAAATATTTAAAGTTATAGAAAAACTTGGTTATGGTGCCAGAACTGAAATAGATTTGGAGAGAGAAAAAAAGTTAAGAGCTAAAGAAATCAAAAGCTTAAAAAAAACCCTGCTTTTCAGCATTGCTTTAACAATTCCTGTTTTCATTCTGGCAATGTTTACTTCAGACTTTTCATTCAAAATCTGGGTTTTGTTTCTTTTAACTACTCCAGTGCAGTTCATTGCAGGAAAAACTTTTTATCAGGGAGCTTGGTCAGCATTAAAAAACAAGACTGCTTCAATGGATACCTTGATTGCTTTAGGCACTAGTGCAGCATACTTTTATTCTCTGGGAGCGTTAGCTGGTTTGGTTGCAGAACAATACTTTGAAACAGCTGCCGTGTTAATTACTCTTGTTTTGCTAGGCCGTTTTCTTGAAGCCAGAGCCAAAGGTAAGACAAGTGAAGCCATCAGAAAACTTCTTGACTTAACTCCAAAAAAAGCTTTAGTTATAAGAAACGGTAAAGAAATCTTAATTCCTGCAAAAGAAATTGTTTCAGGAGACACCGTAATAGTAAAGCCCGGAGAAAAGATTCCAACTGACGGAACAATAATTTTTGGTTCAACTAGTGTTGATGAAAGCATGCTTTCAGGTGAAAGTTTACCAGTTGAAAAAAACGTTAAAGACAAAGTTTTTGCCGGCACCATTAACAAGCAAGGCTTAATTAAATTCAAGGCAACAAGCATTGGCAGTCAAACAGTTTTATCTCAAATAATTAAGTTAGTTGAAGAAGCTCAAGGTTCAAAAGCTAGCGTGCAAAGATTTGCAGACAAAATTAGTTCAATTTTTGTTCCAATAGTTTTACTTATCGCAATAATAACTTTCTTTTTATGGTTTTACGTTTTCTCAATGCCTTTCTCTTTCGCTTTGATTTTAAGTGTTTCAGTTCTAGTTATTGCTTGCCCTTGTGCTTTAGGTTTAGCTACGCCTACAGCAATAATGGTTGGCACTGGCAAGGGCGCAAGAAATGGAATTTTGATTAAAAACGCTGAAGCCTTAGAGTTAAGTCATAAAGTTAACGCAATTATTTTTGATAAAACTGGTACTTTAACCATCGGAAAACCA
>JBDRCV010000075.1:0-5512 GCA_043821385.1 archaeon
GGCTTTAAGTTAGTTATGGTTACTAATTGTTTTGGGTTTAAACTTTGATTATTCTTTAGAGTAGTTAAAATTATTGTTGTTGACTTGTTTAAAGCAAACTAACTCACTACTCATTTTAATCACTAGAAAATTAATTGTTAAACCCTTTTAAAAGAGTTTAGTTAACGGCAATTAATTTCACTGAACTTTAATCCGGCTTGACTTTTCTTTTTTTAAAGGATTCTTTTTTGGCAGTAATATTTCCAGTACTCCGTTCTTGTATTCTGTTTTGCTTTTTCCTGCAATTACTTCTGTTGGCAGGGAAAACTTTCTGTAAAACCTTTCCGCTTTTCTTTCCTGAAAGTAAAAGTTTTTGCCTTTTTCTTCTTTCTCGTGTTTGGTTTGCGCGTTAATGCTTAACATGTTGTCTTTTACTTCTAATTTAATGTCTTTTTTGTTCAGTCCAGGTAATTCTGCTGTTACTTTCAAGTTCTTACCTAAGTCTTTAATGTCAATTAATGGTTCTCTGATTAATTCTCTGCCAAAAGGTTCCATAAAAAAGAAGTCATTAAAGTCCCTGCCTTTTTTTCTTTTAAAATGCCTTAAAGGATCCCATTCTTCTAATTCATGCATTATTTTAACACCTTTAAATTAAATGTATTTACGATTATTTAAATCTTTTTAAACTAGTTTAAAGCCTGGCTATTAATCATAGTCATTTGATTCATCAAAGTCTTCAAAGAACTCGTATTTTTCTTCATCTGATTCGGCAACACTCAACTGGCCTCTCTTAACTTTGACAAGTAATTCGATGAAGCATTCTGGACACTCTACAAAGTCTCCTTCTTCTTTCTCGTTCTTATCTAACTCGAATTCTTCTTCACATTTAGGGCAAATCACTCTGGATTTCATAAAAAAAACCTCTTTTTGCCTGTTAAAACTAAGAATTCTCTTTAAGAGTAAAATTTATAAAGCTTTGCAATTTTCCTTTTGCTTTAAGATAGAAACATTCCTGGAACGCTTAAAACTAGCACGTTAACGAATAAAACAAATAAAAGCATTATAATTGTTCCAAGGTTATTGTACTTGAAAACTTGTTTTATCAGCCTGTAATACAATGACAATATAACAATTAGTAAGGCAACAGTAAAAATTACCAGCAAAATAATTCCAATTACTGTCATTGCTTGTTCAGCATTACCTGAATACAATAAGTTTAATTCTTCAACTGATTGTCCTGCTTGAGCTCCAAGCATGGCTTCAGGCAAGAAAGGCATGAAGACAGTTATAATCAAAAAACTAATAATAGTTAAAATCATTATCGGAATTCTGGTTAAACCAACAACTGTTAAGATTCCGTTAAGGCTTCCGCTGGCTTTCTTGCCTACTGCAAGCCAGGCAACCACAAAAATCACTATACTTAAAACAACTAAAGCAATAATTCCTTTAACTAATTCAACTATTAAAAAGTCTAAGGTAACGTTTAAACCCCAAACCAAAAACAAGACATAACTCAAAAAAACTGTAACTAAAACTAAAACAAAAGCAGAAATAATTGATGGTTTCTCAAAAGCCAGTTTTACAGCTTTCTTTGGGTCAGTTAAAGCTTCACCAAACATTTTCTATCACTAACAATTAACCCTTTCTTGTTTAAAAAGTTAACTCTTGTTAGACTATCCTGCAATTCTAAATTAATTGTTTTAGGTATTGTTTTTAATGTTTGTTAACTCTTATTATTTATGCCAAAAAAGAACTATTATCCTAAAACTTTTTCTGATTCTATGCATGGGGCTAGAACTGAACTTAGTTTTTGGCAGAATGAAAAAAGCAGGTTGTTAAGTGAATCCAAGGATAATAGTGCAAAATATAATAATCTAAGTGATAAAGAAAAAATTAAGTTAGGTTTGTTGGCTACAGGAAATTCTAAAGAAGCACATAATGCTTTTATGATGATAGTTCAATCACTTTATCCTTCAATTATTAAGCGTGTTGACAAAACTGGGTTGCCTGTTGATAGTAAGCGGGATTTATTTCAACATATTTTGGTTTATTTGTTTGAAAAAAGAGGTTATTTTAATCATAATGAAAAAGCGTTTGTTCCTGAACAAATTTGCTTTAACTTAATAAAAAAAGCAGTGTTTGATTTTAGGCAAACTCATTTTTTACATGCTTGGCCCCATAATAGGCAAGTAGATTTTTTTAAGTTATTACAAATTGAGAATGAGTTTTCTCAGAAAAATGGACGGAAACCAAATGAATTTGAGTTAGCGAAAGCTTTAACTGAATCAAGAAGGAACCTTAAAACGTTTACTCCTGCAAGTGCAAAATATGTTAAAACAACTTTACAAATGGGCCGAGAAATAACAAACTTGTTTGATCACGAACTTCTTGGCAGTGTAACTAGTAAAAGAATTAGTGCTGAAAAACTAACAAAAATCATTGAATCAAATTTAATGCCGTCCTATGCTGAAGTATTACTTTTAAAACTTGATTTTGAAGGAGAAAAAATAAGAACTAATGCAGAAGTTGGAAGAATTAAAGAAATAACAAGAGAAAGAGTGCGCCAAATAATGGAAAATGTAAAACGGGTTCTAATTGAAAAATGGCCGAAAATTCAAAAACAAATAGGTAAAGCCAAACTAAGTGAGTTTGGAGAATAAAAAGTACTTGCTTTACTTTGTTTTTTCTTTTGCTTTCAACCACTTTTTTTGTAAAGCAATAGCTTGAAAAAGAACTATTTAAGAATTGTTCTAGTTTATTTTTTTCTTATGACTAAAGCTTTATTAGTAATAGATTACCAAAACGAGTGGATAGACAAGAATTCAGACGACTTTGCTGGAAACCTTTCAACTCAAATTGAAAAATTAAATAAATTAATTTCTTATTGTAGAAAAAAAGAAATTCCGATAATTTTCACTCAACACCTTGAATTAGATTCTGACGGAGAATTCTCTGGCAAGAATGCTGAAATAATTCCTTTGGTTGACTTTCAGCCAGAAAAAGACTTTCTAATCACAAAAAACAAGGTTTCTTCTTTTTACAAAACAAGCCTTGAATCCAAGTTAAAAGAATTAAAAGTCACAGAACTAATAATTACCGGAATTCTCTCAAACTTGTGTGTCAGAAGTGCTGTTTCTGATGCTTTCGACCGCGACTTTAAAATAACTGTCATAACTGATTCTTGCGTTTCTTTTTCACAAGAAGTCCAAGACTTTACTTTCAAAGACTTAAAAGAAACAAGACCAGAAATAAGTTTTAAAACAGTTGAAGAATTTATCTAGTAATCAATGCTTTCTCCATTTCTTCCTTCATTTCCGCTGGCTTGCCTTTCTCAAAGTGTTTTCTTACTGGTTCTAATAACGCAATTAGTTCCTCGCTTACAGCTTTCTTTGGGTCAGTTAAAGCTTCACCAAACATTTTCTATCACTAACAATTAACCCTTTCTTGTTTAAAAAGTTAACTCTTCTGAATCTATCTTTATGAAACTCACTAGAAAAGAAGCCGAAAAGATTTCAAGTAATTATAATCTTGGAAAACTAAAAACCTTTAAAGAACTTTCTGGTGGTTTGGTGAACTATAATTATGTTCTTACAACTCAAAAAGGAAAATTTGTTGTTAAAGTTTTGGGGAATCGGCTGACAAGTTATAAACGCAAAGGATTAGATCTTGAGTTTAAAGTATTAACTTTTTTAAAAAATAGTGATTTTCCTTATAAAGTGCCAGAACCAGTAAAAAACAAGCGAGGAAAATGTCTTGGTAGATTAAACAAAAAGAACTATTGGGTTTATGAATTATTAGTTGGAGTTGAAGAAAGAAATTTAAATGATAAGAAGTTGAAAGAATTTGTAAAAGCACTTTCATTATATCATAAACAAATTAAAACTTTTAAAACTAAGAATAAGTATAATCCTAATCACTCTCAGTGGATTAGGGGTGCACTTAATTCCATGCAGAAAATTAAAGGTAAAGGCAAAATTGATAAGTTAATAATGAAAAATCTTGACTTTTTCAAAAACTTATTTGATAGTCTTCAAAAAACTGATTTTACCCAAAATTTACTTCCCGCACACCGTGATTTTACATTAGATAACCTATTATTCAATAAAGGCAAAATTATTGCAATAATTGATTTTGGAAACATTGAGATTAAGCCAAGAATTTATGATATAGCAAACTCAATAATGGATTCTTGTTTTGAAAACAATATTTTAAACAAAAAAAAGTTTAAGCTTTTTCTAAAAGAATACGAAAAAATAAACAAGCTTTCAATAAAAGAGAAAAAAGCTATCATACTGTTTATTTTAGTAGAACTTTGTGGGTTTCTTTGTTGGTATTATAAAGGCATGAAAAAAGATTCTGGAAAGAGATATTTTCGTCTTAAACGCACTGTTTCTATGGCAAAAAATTTGGCAGAACTGTCAAAGAAAGGCTTTGATTGGATTACCTAGTAATGCTTGCTTTCTCCATTTCTTTTTTCATTTCAAATGGTTTGCCTTTACTAAAGTGTTTTCTAACTGGTTCTAAAACATTAATTAGTTCCTCGCTTACAGCTTTCTTTAAGTCTAAAGGATGAAGTTTTCCTTGTCTAAAAGTTTCCTCTAATTCTCTAAATTCATTGAAACTTACGTTTCCGCCAAACTTGTCAGGCCTTCTAACATTCAACTCAAACCCTTCCTTTGCAAACAACAAGTGTTTAGTCCAATCCAAAACAGGGTTAAACTCTACTTCTTTTTCAGGGCAAAATGCTTTATTCAATTTTTGTTCAATTTCTTCCTCGCTATCATGAATAAACACTGCAGAATTAGGCACTGACTTACTCATCTTAATTTCACTCCAAGCTTCCTGCATTTTTTCTTTACTCACAGGCCAAACTCTTGGTTTCTGTAAACCCAAAATCAAATGCCCGTGCAATGCCACTGGCTTTACTGGTTTTCCTTTAACTGTTAAAGGTTTTCTTAACTTTAAAGCTACGTCTCTTGCAATAACTTGAGCTTTCCTTTGGTCCATTCCAGCATGAGGCAAGTTTAATTCTTGAACGAAAATGTCTGCTACTTGCATTGGCGGATACAATAATTTTGCGAAATCAATGTTTTCTCCTTCTTTTCTTCCCATGATTGTTATCGAACGACCAATTCTTGAAAGACTAGTGTGTTTTGAAACGTCAATTAATGTTTCCCAGTAAGCGTCATTGTTATGGTACAAGTCTGAACCTAAAACAAATTTTACTTTTTCTTCATCAATCTTTAAAGTTTTAAATAACGCTTTAAATCCTTCTTTAAAGTATCCTACAGCCATTCTTGAAATGAATTCTTTGTCTCCGCCAAGTTTGTCGTTAATCCAAGTGTGCCAGTCAGCTAAAAAAACTGAACAATTAACTCCTGCTTCAACAAAGTCCTTTATTTTTAAGCTTGTAGCTAATCCACTGCCTAAATGAATTTTGCCTGAAATCTCGAACCCAATGTAATGATTTAATTTAGCTTTTTCTTCCAGCATTTTCCTTAAATCTTCAATTGTTAAAACTTCTTCTAAATTC
>JBDRCV010000076.1:0-30177 GCA_043821385.1 archaeon
GGATCACACGTAAACTCCAGAAAACCAAGAAACCAACAAAAACAAGTAACCATAAAAGCACTAACATACAACCTAGAAGTCCTAACCAAAACAATAAAACTAACAATCACAATAACATACCAAACGATTTCTACAGAGCCCTTAAGCAAAAATCCAAAGAAATTCCAGAAAGTCAGCTAAAACAGTTGTTAACAAAACTCCGACAAAAATAAACGGTCCAAACTTAGGTAAATCACGGTAAACTGGAATGGTTTTAACCTTCAACTCAATTAATTTTTCAATTTCAGTTTTTCCTAAAACTCTTTTCTCTTTCAAATTTAATTCCTTTTTCAGTTTCTCGTCAAAATAATCAAATGCAATAATTTCATCTTCCTCTAACTGGCTTAACTTCACTTTTTTTAAAAAGAATTCTTCCCTAATCTGTTTTTCTAATGCAACAAAAATCAATCCAAAAAACAAGGGAAAAGCAAACAATAAGAGAAATTCTGTTGGAAAAACATTTCTTGAAAACATAAACCAAAAGTAAACAACAAAACCAATTCCGAAAATAAAAGCTTTCTTTAAACTAGAGTAATTTTGTTTTAAATTAATGCCTTTCCTTAAAAGTTTGACTAAATAGTAAACGCTTAAAACAATAATTGAACTTAAAGCAGAAAAAATCAAGACTAAAATTATTGTCGGGAAACCGTTAACCATTGGCAGAACAAAATGAATTCCAAGAAACAACTTAACGTCTCCGCCTCCAAGTTTTCCAGTCCTATACAATAACCAGCCAAAAACAAAAATTAGCCCGCCTAAACCAAAATAAGAAACCAAATCCAATGAAATTAAACCAAAAAACAATCCAACCAAATTCAAGACAATTCCAATTACAATTATTGGCAGAGTCAATTTATCATAAATTAAACCAGTCTTTAAATCTGTTACCATTCCAATAAAACTAGCAATCAAAATAATTGCTTCGCGGATAAAAAACATAAAAATAAATAGTTTTAACTGATTAAAAATTGGTGTGTTAAGATTGTTCATGAAATGATAATGTTTTGGTAATGATATATTTAAATGTTGTTTCTACATATAATTATCATGCAAATATATTGGAAACGCCATGCAAGGCAAAGGTTTTTTGAAAGGTCATTGATTTATGGAGTCCATTATGGAGAAATTGAACTGAACATCATAAAACAGAAAGTGAAAATAAAGCAGCCATTTGGCACAGTAAAAACAATTTTTGAATTAATGAATTATTTTTTCACTGTGATAAAAAAAGAGGATAAAAAAAGAATTAAAGTTATTAGTATTTGGGAGTCAAATGATGAGGAGATAGAATTATGGAAGAAGAAGTAAAATGTTTTGATTGTAATGGAAAAGCTCAATTAATGTATGAGGAACTATCTTTATTTGGTGGTAAAATAAGGTTGCGCGATCAACCTTATTATAAATGTTTGAAGTGTAAGGAAGAATTTGTTACAAGTGACCAGATGAGACAAACTGAAAGAGAACTTAATGCTTTCAATATCACAAAAACTATTGTTTCAACTGGCCGGAGTTTAGCGATAACTATCCCTGCAGAATTCATTACTTATTACAATATCAAGAAAGGTAAAAAAGTTAAATTATTTCCAGAAAGTCGAAATTCATTTAAAGTAAAAATTGTGGGTTAAAACCCTTTCATTTTGTATCCTTTAGGCAGTTTCATTTTTCCTTTTCCTTGAGCTTGTCCTAAAGGCATTTTCTGCATCATTTTTTGCAGTTTCTTTTCATCCATGTTTTCCATTCCTTTAAAACGTTTAAACATTTTCTTCATTTTCTTGTAATGCTTTAATAATTCCCTTATTTCTTCTGGTTTTCTGCCACTGCCTTTAGCAACTCTTTCAACTCTTGACTTATTAAAAGTTTCTTCAGGGTAAAGCAATTCTTGTTTTGTCATGGAATTCATCATTATTTCAAAGTTCTTTATTTTCTTATCTCCCAGTTCTAATTCTTCAACTGGCAGTTTCTGGCTTAAACCCATCATCTCAAAAACCTTGCTTAAAGGCCCAAGTTTTCTTGTAGCCTTTAACTGTTCTTTAAACACAAGCAGGTTAAACTCGCCTTCCTTCATTCTGTCCTGCAAGTTCTGCATTAAATCTTTTTCACTTTCCAAGCCCTTGATTTTTTCAAGTAATCCTTTCAAGTCCCCGTAACCCATTATTCTTGACAAAAACCTTTGAGCTTCAAATTCCTGCAAGTCGTCAACTTTTTCTCCAACTCCAATAAAGTAAACTTTTGAATCAGTAACATGAGCTGCAGCTAAAGTTCCCCCGCCTTTAGCAGAACCATCCATTTTAGTTACAATTATTCCGTTAACTCCAACACTTTCATGAAATGCTTTAGCCTGCTTTTCTGCTGCCTGCCCAATATCCGCACTTAACACTAACCACCTTTCATCAGGCTTAAAAACTTCATTTATTGCTTTAATTTCTTTAGTCAATTCACCATCTAGAGCGTTTCTTCCAGCACTATCAACAATAATTAAATCAAATCCTTTAGCTTTTTCCAAACATTCTTTGACAATCTTGGCAGCATTCTTTTCAGTTTTGTCTCCAAAAAAAGGAATCTTTGATTGTTCTGCTAACTGTTTTAACTGGTCAAAAGCCGCAGGCCTGTAACTATCCGCGCAAATTACTGCAACTTTTAATCCTCTTTTAGAATAATATTTTGCTAGTTTTCCAGAACTTGTAGTTTTTCCCGCACCGAAAAGTCCGCACAATAAAATCTTTTTAGGTTTTTCTGGTGGCTCTGCTTCCCCACCAATCAACCCCTCCAATTCTTCATATAAAACTCTGATTAAGTGTTCTTTCCTGCTAATTCCTGGCTCTAATTTCTTGAAGGCTTTTTCTTCAATTCTCTTACTTAAACTTAAAACTAAGTTAATGTTAACATCAGCACTAATTAACGCTCTTTGTAATTCTTTTACAACTTCCTTTACAGTGTCTTTGTCAACGCTCACGCTATTCCTTACTTTCTCTATTGCCTTTCTTAAAGAATCACCTAAAGCCATTCAAATCACTTTAATTCAATACTCTTTACTATATATAAGAAGTAATTAAAAACAATTAAAAAACAGTTGATTATAGTTGATTATCCTACAACCCTGTCAATAATAAAATCTGGTGAAAACTCTAACAAATTCTCGTATTCTTGACCGTTGCCAATAAACAAGACAGGTTTCTTAATTTTATGTATAATGCTTATGGCTGTTCCGCCTTTAACATCCACGTCAATTTTTGTTAAAATAATTCCATCCAACTCTAGTTCTTTGTGAAAAGTTTCTGCCTGTTGTACTATTGTGTTTCCAGCTAAAGCTTCACCTACAAAAACCTTTAAGTCAGGCTTATTTACTCTGATAATCTTTTTCAACTCATTCAACAAGTTAGTGTTGGTTTCCTGCCTGCCAGCACTGTCAATTAACACTAAGTCATTGCCTTTGTTTTTAGCTGATTGTATAGCGTCAAACGCTACAGCTGCAGGGTCTGAACCATAAGAATGCTTGATAACTCTGACTCCAATTCTTTCAGCATGCACTTCCAATTGTTGAATGCTTCCAGCTCTAAAAGTATCAGCACTTGCCAGAACAACGCTTTTTCCTTCTTTAGTAAATTTTGATGCAAGTTTTGCTATTGTTGTTGTTTTTCCTGCACCGTTCGGCCCTAAAAACAGTATCACGTAAGGCTTTTTTTCCTTCATTTTTTCTTCCAAGTCAATTTTTTCTGTTTTCATTATTTCTCTTAAAACTTCTTTTACTTCATTTTTAATTATTTCCTCTAAGTTTCCTTTCTTTTCAATTTTCTTTGAAGTCAGCCTTTCCTTTATTTTTTCAGTTATAATTTTTGCCGTGTCTTGTTCAATGTCTGCTTCAAGCAAACTTAACTCAAATTCTTCCAAGTAATCCTTTAAGTCAGCTTCGTTTAATTCAATAAACTTTTTAAAAATAGTTTTTAATTTAGTTCCAACTGATACTTTTGCTTTAGGTTTTCTTTCAGTTGTACTGAATTCAATTTTTCTTTCAACTGGTTTTTCTTTAATTTTAATTTCTTTTTCTTCTTCTCTTTCAATGTCTTCCTTGATTTCTTCAAGCAACTTTTTTTCTTTCTCGCTTACATCTGGGTGAATTACTTCTTCTAGTTCGTCTTCTTTATCTTCTTTAATTTCTTTAATTTTTTCTTCTTTCTCTTTTTCAGTAACTGGTTCTGCCGTTGGCTCTATTTTTTCCTCTAATTCTTCTTTAGAAACAGGTGCTATTTTTTCTTCCAGTGATTCAGGTTCTTTTTTGTCTTCTTTTAGTTCTGGTTTTTCTGTGTCTTCAGTTGGTTCTGGTTCTATTTCAACTTCTTGGATTTCTATTTGTTTGACTTCTTTGGTTTCTGCTTTTTTTGAAATCTTTGAAGCAAAACCTGAAATCTTTTTCTTTAATAAGTCAAACAATTCTTATCACTATTATTTAGCTTCTTCTCTTGTTTTATTGTCTCCAAGCTTTAATACTTGTTCCATGTTACTGTAATTTTGGTATGTTTTGTCTAATTGTTCTCTTAACATTTTAATTTGTTTTTCAATTGATTCTTTTCTTTTATCTAAGTCAGTTACTGCTTTATCTAAAGTTATTTCAATTACAATGTCTCCGGGGTACAATTGTTTTACTTTAAGGTTGTCTTTTAAAGTACAGTTAATGAAGGTTCCTGCTCCAATTGACATCATGGCTTCCTCGTTAGCTTTAACGTTTTTCAAGTGTTTTAAGGTTTCGCTTGCTCCAATGATTTCGTTTAAATGCTGTCTTGACTGGTTTACTTGTACATTCAAGTCTTCAACTTTTTTTCTCTCATTATTAAGTAATGCAATTACTTGGTTTCTGTTTAAGTTAACTTTTTTTTCTGTCATTAATTTCACCTACTACTTGTTGTATTTCATTAATTTTAATGTTTCGCCTGTTAATTCCTTGATGGCTTCCTAAAAACCCGTAAGTTTTTTCTTTTGCCCTGCTTTCGTTAAACGCGAAAACTGTTTTACTAAAAGTTTTATCTAATCCTTTTTCTTTAAAAGTTCCTTTAACTGTAAAATAAGTTCTTTCTTTTTTCTTTTCTTCTTTCTTCATTGTCCTTCCCCACCTAAACTTTCATCAATTCTTAATAATTCTTGCCCTGAAGTCATTTCTCCAACTATCGCGCTATTACTGTTAGCCAAAATACTGTTTCTGACAAACGGATCCCCGTAATTTGCTGTTCCAACATTGCCTTTAACTTTTAATGCTTTGGAAATTTCTTTAAACTTGGTTTCACTGACTTTTGGGTGAATCAAAAAACCCTTGTTTGTTGCTACAATGCTTGAACCAACAATTTCAATGCCGTCAATGTTTGAATGCGTTAACTCTAATTTTAAAAAACTTTCAATTTTCTTTACTGTTGCTTTATTCAGTGTCTTGCTTGCAACTCCGCCAAAGTCATTTACTGCCAGCAAGTTTGCTATAGCATTATGCCCTGAAACCACTAACATTCTTATTCCTTGTTGTTCTAACAACTTTAATTCTTTTGCTTCAATAATATCTGAAACAATGAAACCTTTTTTGTTGCCAGCACATAACACTCCAATCAAGGAACTGTTGCCAATGTTGGTTTGAATAACGTCAATTTCAAGGTCTTTTTCTATTTTTTTTACTTCTTCTCTTTTCAATGTCATTGGCATTAAACCAAGGTTTTCTGTTACACAACCAAAAATTCCGACAAACGCACTGCCATTAACTGAATTTTTAACGATTCTCATTTTATTCACTATTTTTTCAGCATTGCTTTTTCTGCTTGCTTTTCTTTCTCTCTTTTTTCTTTCAGTTTTTCTTCTTTAATTTTTTCTTCCGGACTCAATTCTTTCTTTCCTGCTTTCTCGTCTTCTTTCTTTTCTGGTTTCTTTTCTTTTTCCTTCTTTTTCTTGGCTTCTTTTGCCAGTAACTGCTTTAATTCTTTACCGTCTTTTAGGAAAACTCTTAACTTTGATCCTTCTTCTTTAATTGTAACATTAATTTTTCTTGGAGGCTTTTCAATTCCTTTCCTCCACAAGAACTCGTTTACTTCATTGCTTAACAATACGTCTTCTGGTTGTTTTCTTTTATGTTTTCCAAAAAAAGCTTTAACCGCGTTAACTGCTTTGTTTGTCCTGTACTTTCTTGGTTTTGAGAAAACTTTTCCTAAACCAATTACAAAATCATTTTGACTCATTTTTTCTTACCTTTCTTTTTTTGTCTTCTGACTTTAGGCTTTTTCTTGCCTTTTACAGTGCTTTTAACTATAACTTTCTTTTTTCTTTCCAGTTTATTGTATTCTGCTCCAAACTCGGTTTCAAGCCAGTGTCTTTTTTGTCTTTTATTCCAAATTCTTTTCTTGGATTTTTGAGTAACCCATACTGGAGCATTACTAAAACCAGGGCCGGCTTTCTTTCTTTTAGAAATCAAAAACTCTTTTTTTTCTTGTTTTTTGTTCTTGCTCATAACCTAACACTTTACTTTCTTTTAATTTTGAAATCTTTTTTTTCTCCTTTCAACTGTAATAATAATTCTTTTAAGGTTTCCTCGTCAACTCTTCCCTGTAATTTTCCTGCATTATAATAACCAACTAATACTTTTACTGCATTTAAATAAATTTCTTTGTTAGCCAGCCTGACATTATTTAACCTGTTTCTCGCGTTTTCAGTTAACATTTTTTTTACAAGCGAGTCAATTGTTGCTTCCATTGCCGCTTGCTTTTGCTGTTCTTTAAATTTTTCTAAAGTATTCTGTTTTAAATCAAAATCATATTCATTGTTTGACGTGATAACGTTGTCTTCCATTCAATCACATTGCTTGAGTTTCTTTTTTCTTTAATTCACTTAAAACAATTTTTACCTGTTTGCTTAAAAAACTCTTGCCTTTAGCAGTAATAACTCTGCCTTTTTTTTCTTTTTTAACAAAACCAAGTTTTTCTAATTCTTGTAAGCTTTTCCTGATAATACTGCCACTAGCCTTTGTATGATGGTGTGGTTTTACTCCACGGTTTCTTTTGCCGCCATATTCTCCTCTTAAGTCTTCTACTCCAACTGGTCCATGAAGACTAATCTTTCTCAAAATTGAGGCCATTCTAACAAACCACCAATTTTCTTGTAATGGTGCTCTCTCTGTATGCACTCCAGTCTTCACAAAGTCGGCATAACCCGGCTTTCCAGCCTTTAAGTCTTTTTCCAAGCTTTCTGCGACCTTATTAATCAAGTCAATTGCCGGTACTTCAAATTCAGTTGCCATAAAAATTACTCCTAAAAAATTCCTTTAATTACAATAAATCTTGAAATTCAACTAAAAACAGCTTTTAATTACTGTTAATTATATACTACTAATAGGAGAAAAAGCCTTTTAAAGCTTAACTTTTCTCCCACTGTAATTCCTTGAATTCCTTTTTCCCAATAAATATAGTCCTATCACATACTTGATTTAAGTGGTAAGATTTGGTCTTAGGAAAGCATATATTTACTATTTCTTTTCCAAAATCCTGTGCTGCTTGAATCGCTGGCACGAAATCAGCGTCTCTTGACACAATTATTCCAACATCAAACAAATTAGCGTAAGCGTGAGTTACAATATCTACTGCCATTTTGACATCAACACCCTTTTCAACTGGTGGCCCGTTAGGTCTTTTTTCCAGTCTTCCTAACTTAATCTTAATTTTCGGGTTCTTTTCTAAAGAAGAAAAGAATTTTTGTTGATTTTTAAAAGTTTTATAATCTATTCTTTGGTTTACTGGAACGCTATAATAGTACACTTTTACAAGCTTGTTTTTAGCACACAAAAATTCAGAAAATCGTTTGAAATCCAAGTTCATTTTGGCAAAATTATCTTTTAAATCATAGTATAGGTTACTTCCATCAATAAAAACAATAACTTTTTTTTTCATGTGAGCCTCCAAAAATAAGTGAAATCATGCCGTTACCATAAGGCAAGGGCATGGAGCTTATATAACAATAATATTGTATAAAAACTTTAATAAGCTTAACTTTTCTTCCCCTGTAATTTTATAAATTCTATTTTTTGGAATCAACTATTTTCTTCACGGTTTTAATGAATTCTGTTGCAAAATTAACTATTCTTGTTGCGTCATCTAAATCAGCGTAAAACTCACCATCATACATTACTCTGTGCCTTTTCTCCCTGTAACCATCTAACAATTTAATTGTGCTAACTCCAAATTCTTTCAAATAATTCGTTTCCAAGTATTTAATTACACAAGCATGACTTTTTTCTCTAAAGCCATCTCGAAACAATACTGCTTTTGCAGAATCAAGCATTGCAGTATAAGCAACAATAAAAGCAGAGTTAGACTTACAAGTTTCCAAGCTAGATTTTGCTTCATCTAATAATACTGCTGCTTTCTCTAACTGGCTTAATGCTTGTTTTGTTGAAGGCTTAATCTTCCTCAAAAGTCTTTGATTCAAACATTCCTCAAAAGTCTTTGGTTCAAACATTCCTCAAAAGTAATCATAAGCTTTCTCCCCATAAGTGAATGGTATCAAATAATGAAAAATAAAAACTCTCACTTTTCTCTTTTAAATGCAATAACTTTTCAGGAGTTAAAGCCATTAAGTCAACAGCAACCTTTGAACTTTTCTCGATTTCTTTTTTTAATTCATACAAGTTTTTATCTGAAGGAGTTTTTTCAATTTTAATCCAAACATCTAAATCAGAGTCTTCATAGTTTGTTCCTTTAGCCCAACTCCCATAAACACCAATTCCTTTTATTTCAGGAATTCCTTTCTTAAGCTTTTTAACTATTTTCTTTTTTTCAATAAAAACAAGGTTTTGGGTTAAACGCAAAGAATTAACTAAAGGCGACTCTTTCAAAAAATTACTTTTAACAATACCTAACTTTCTAAGAATACTAACATACTTGTGAACTTGTCCGGGGCTAACTTTAACTTGCCTGGCAATCTCATTCAAGTTAATTTCTTTAGAAGGATTATACAATAAGTAATTCATTATTTTCTCCCTTTCATCAGTAGAAAACAAAACCTGCATATTCATACTGTATAAATAGTGCATTCACATTATATAAATGTTTTGTTTGTATTTTGTGGGTTTATTTTAATGTTTTGCTAGTTCCACTAACTGGTCCCAGTCTTCTTCAAGTCTTTTTTCTAAAATTTTCTTTAGTTTTGGGTCTTTGATTCTTGTCACTATAATTTTCTTTGGTTTTTTTGTTGGGATTGGGTAAACTTTAGTCATTTCATTATCTCCACATTATTATTGTTTTCAAATAATATTAACATAAACCACAAACACCTTCTCGTGTTATTTGTGATTTTTCTATACTTTTTTCTTCCATGAAAGCTTCTCAAACTTTTCTTTATCAATAACTATTGTTTTATCACAAACTTGATCTAAGTGAAATGACCTAGTTTTTGGAAAGCACACATTAATCATTTCTTTTCCAAAATCCTGTGCTGCTTGAATAGCTGGCACGAAATCTGCGTCTCTTGACACAATTATTCCAACATCAAACAAATTAGCGTAAGCGTGAGTTACAATATCTACTGCCATTTTGACATCAACACCCTTTTCAACCGGCGGCCCGTTAGGTCTTTTTTCAAGTCTTCCAAGTTTTACTTCTGTTTTTGGAATTCTTGAAATTGAGTCAAAAAACTTTTGCTGTCTTTGGTATTTTTCTAAGTTATCTTTCTTATTTAAGGGTGCGTTATAATAGTAAGTTTTCACAAGCTTGTTTTTTTCTGTTAAAAACTTTACAAATTTTTTAAAATCAATTTTTTCTTGATTGAAGTTATGGAGAACCATATGATAAAAATTGCTGCCATCAATAAAAACAATTACTTTCTTTTTCTTGAGAGCCTCCAAAAATAAGTATAAGGCACGCCATTGCCTTAAAACAAGGACGTGGAGATTATTAAATATAATAACCATAAAAGAGTTAATAAGCTTAACTTTTCTTCCTGCTTTTCTTTAGGCGAAATGTTTAAATTAATGCTTTTCTATATTTATTTATGTTTAATACTGGTAACGCTAAACGTTTTATGACTAAACAAGAAGAAATATCTGTTGTTACAACTTCTATGGATAGTTTGTCTAGAAATAACATAAAATCAGATAAACATGCCTTTTTCTATCATGTTATGTTAAGGAGAACACTTTGGGAAATTAAAAAAATTTTGGAAACGCATAAACATTTGGCTGAAGCAGAATTAGATTTTTTAGGTTTTTATGTAGAAGTATTCTCTGCGTGCCAGCCTAGAAACATGTATTCCGTTTCATTTGATAATTTAATAGTACTTTATGATAAAGGAATTAAGGCTTCTGTGGAACGTATTTTACTTGAAAGAAAAGAATTATTAGTTGAAGACAAAGAGTTTGAATTGAAAGAATCTTTATATTTCAGTTTTTATCTTATCCATGACTTGTTGTTTAAATTAAGCGTAAAGGATCTTTTGGAAAAATCTATTAATAAAAAATTGAGGGGTATGCGTGGGTATTTGGATAATTTACATAATATTGTGTATTTTTTGGTAAAGGCTTACAATTATAAGTATTCTTTTATGCAAGATTCTTCAATGATATCAATTGATGACATTCGTCAATTGAATGAAGAAATTGATCAATTTGCCGTTTCTTCTTTAAGTGAAACGCCAGAAATTGCTTTATACAGGTGTTAGTTTGCCGGATTTATCTTTAGACACTAATGTTTTAATTACTTCTGTATTTGGTGAAACCAGGACTGTTCTTATAGTTGAAAACTTTTTTCAAAAATATTATGGTAAGTCCAAAGAGACTGCGTTTATTACTCCTTCAGTGAAGGAAGAAATTACTGCACAAAGAGCATATTTCAGTTTCCTTTTTGGGTATATAATGGATAGAATGGATAAAGGTGCTTGTAATCCCACTGAAGCACTTGATCAATTGAAAAGAGAAACAAGACAAGTAATATTGAGACAACGTTATGATCGTGCTACTAATTTTGTCAAATTTTTACAAAGAAAATTTGACTCTGGAGAAAACTTGGAAATCGTTTCATATAATATTAATAATAAGTTGAGGGGGTACACTAATGAAATATTTGTTAGGCCTTCTTCAGAGGTTATTTCTAAATTGTTCCATTTAAAAAAAGGATTATTTGAAATTGTTAGAAAAGAAAAATTAGTTGTTGGTAAGCGAGACCAAGACATCTTTTGTGAACTTGTTTTGTATCATAAAGATACAAATAAGTTGGTTGATTTTGTTACGTATAATGAAAAAGATTTTAATTACAGTAATCAAAAGTGGAAAACAGAGTTTCCTTTTATAAGAATTTTAAATCCAAAGAACAAGTTTAAGCTTTATCAATTTTAATAAAGCAATTTAATTATCTTTTCAAGAGAGCCTCCAAAAATAAGTGAAATCATGCCGTTGTCGTTAGACAAGGGCATGGAGTTAAATACAATAAGATAATTGTACAAACAACTTGATAAGCTTAATTTTTCTTCCAAGCAATCTTGCTTAATTTCCCACATTTAAGGCAATTCATTGTCAAATACCTTTTTTCTTTCCCTGTTTTCAGTCTTTTCTTTACATCTTTCTCCTGCCAGAAACTCTTACAATACTTACAATATTTTGCCTTCACTTCTTTTGGAATTTTCACTTTGTTATGACTTGAAAGCTTTTCAATCAACTCAACATACTTTTTAGCTCTCTCTGGCTCTGTTTTGACTTCCAATTCCGCTAACTCTGTCAACCTATGCATTCTCTGCAAAACTATTTCTCTTACAACGTTTTTGCCTTTCTTTTTCATTTTACTCACTAAACAATTTCTTCTATTTCTTGAATGAATTCTTCTGCAAACTCAACCATTTTTTCTGCGTCTTCTTCGTTTGGTTTATAGTAAATATTGTATTGCGTTTTGTTTCTTTCATTCTTGTATTTTTCAAGTTTTGCAATATAAATTGATTCTATTTCTGGGTGTTTTTCTTTTAAATATTGAATAATGCATTCGTGGCTTTTTTCTCTGAACCCTTCTTTAAATAGTATTGCTCTTGCAGCATGAAATAATGCTAAATAAGATATCACAATAGCTGAATTGATGTAGTAGTCTTTTAAGTGTTCTTTTGCTTCTTGGAGTAATTCTTTTGCTTTTATAATGCTTTGCAATGCATTATCTCTTGAAGCAGGAATCTTTTTCAGTAAGCCTTTTTCAATGCATTCCTTAAAGTCAATCATACTCCTTCCCCCCACAAAACAAAAGAGTTGAATAACATACAATAAAACACGAAATTTTTTTCTTTTAATTGCTTTAATTTTTTTTCGCTTAAAAACAATAAATTTGCTTCTTGCCCTAATTTTTTTTCAATATGTTTCTTTATTTTGGTTTCTTTTAAATAGTCTTCATTCTCACTTTTAATCCACAAGTCAATGTCGCTGTCAACAGTGTTAATTCCTTGAGCCCAAGAACCGTACAATCCAATGCCTTTACAGTCTTTAATTTCTTTTCTAATAAATTCAATTAATTTATTATCTTGAAGTTTTTGCATGTTCAAAGTCAGCTTTATTGTTTTGGTTTTTGGGTTAAATAAATCAATTTTACCTTTTTTTATCACTCCTTCTTTTTTAAGTAGTTCAACAGTAGTAAATACAAGGCTTGGGCTTGCATGAACTTTTCTTGCAGTTTCTCTAACTTTAATACCATTCGTTTCATTAGATAAAATAATTTGCAGTGCCTTCAGCCTTTCTTCTGATGAAAACAATTTACTCAATAACATAAAACAATTATGCTGTTTTCATTTTAAAAACGTTTCGTTCTCGTTTCAAGAACACTTTCCCTCTTTCTTTCAAAACACCTAACCAAAACCTTTAAATATAGTTATGAATATATATTCATTATAATAAATTGTTTTGAGGTGGTGTTATGCCGTGTGGTGATGGAACTGGCCCTGTTTGGGGCCAAAGAAATTGGAGTTGTAGACGAGGGTTCATGAATGTTCCTTACAGTAAAGAACAAGAGAAAGATGTTCTTGAAAGAGAGAAAACTTCAATCATAAAAAGGCTTAAAGAGTTAGAGGCGGAATAAGTTATGCCTAGGCCTAGATTGTGCAGAAGGATTAGTTTTAATCCTGACGTTACTTTCTTTAAGCCTGCTGGTGTGAGGCTTTCGGAACTGGAGGAAGTTAATTTAACTTTGGATGAACTGGAAGCCTTGCGTCTTAAAGATTTCAAGCAATTAAGCCAACTTGATTGTGCTAAAAAGATGAGTGTTTCACAGCCAACTTTTCACCGCTTGCTTTTGGATGCAAGAAGAAAAGTAAGCGAAGCTTTAATTGAAGGAAAAGCAATTAAAGTTGAAGGTGGAAACTACAAATTTTAAAAACACCTTTCTTCTTTTATTCTTTTTCCTTCAATTCTTTTTTGGTGGTTTAATGAATGTAGTTGAATGCATTAAGTCAAGG
Organism: archaeon; assembly: GCA_043821385.1. Taxonomy (GTDB): domain Archaea; phylum Iainarchaeota; class Iainarchaeia; order Iainarchaeales; family JBDRCV01; genus JBDRCV01. Next base: position 13,471 of record JBDRCV010000076.1, read on the forward strand.
CGTTCTGTTCGTGATTATTCTGTAAAAGAAGTTTCAAGCGAGATTGTTAGCGAGTTAATTGATTGTGCAAGGCACGCTCCTTTTGGTGGTCCTTCAGATAAAAAAGTTTGCCAGCCATGGGAGTTCATTATAATAAGAAACCATGAAACTAAAGCAAAACTTGCTTTAAGCTTTGATGACAGACAGTTTGTTGCTAGTGCTCCAGTAATCATTGCTGTTTTAGCTGACACTAAACGCGACCCTGATTACAAGGTTTGGGAGTCAACAACTAGTCTTGCGATTGAAAACATTTTGCTTTCAGCTCATTCTCTTGGTTTAGGTGCTTGTTATGTTTCAACTTTCATGAAACATGAAAAACACAAGCAAGACAAAGAAGTTTTAAGAAGTGCATTAAACTTACCAGAACAAGTTGAATTAGTTGCTTTAATAACTCTCGGTTTTCCAAAAGAAAACGCTGAAATAAAGCAAAAAAACTTGCGTTCTTTGGAGGAAATAATTCATGATGAGAAATGGTAATTTTATGGAATCAAAAGTTTTTGTTTTTAATGAGTTTAATGAAAAGCTTGTTGGGCTTGAAACAATTCCTTTAATTGAAAAACAAAAATATCCTACAATCCTTTTAGTGCATGGTTTTGGTGTTACAAAAAACGAGTATGGGTTATTTGATGAACTTGCCGAAAAACTTTCTTTTGCTGATTTCCTTGTTTACAGATTTGATTTTTCTGGCAGTGGTGAAAGTGAAGGGGATTACAGCAAAACAACGTTGTCCAAACAAGCTTCTGAATTAAAATCAATTCTTGACTTTGTTAAATTGCAGCTAAAAGTTGATTCTTCAAAAATTGGAATTCTTGCCCAGTCTTTTGGCACTGCAGTTACTGTTGCTTTAATGCCTCAAGTTCAAGCTTTGGTTTTTACAGGAAGCATTGCTCATGTGAGTGAAGTTTTAGGCAACCCAGTAAAGTGGGTTGAGTTAAACAAGAAAGGCAGTTCAAAAAAAATCAAACATGGTGGTAAAGTCATTCTTATTGGGCCACAGTTTTGGGTTGACTTGGAAAAACATGATTTGCTTACCTGCGTTAAAAAAATTAATTGTCCAGTGCTTTTCATTCATGGTTCAAAAGATGAAAGAGTTCCTTTAACTGAAATGCAAACTTATTTTGATAACGCTAACGACCCAAAAGAAAAAATAATTATTGAAAGTGCTTTCCACGACCTTAAACCTTGTAGAGAAAAAGCTTACAAATTAATTGTAAAATGGTTTAACAATCAATTATCTTCTTAACTGTTTTGATTACTGACTGCAATGTTCATTTTGTTATATTAATTTATTAGATTAAATAAAAAAAAGAAAAAGTGATTGGAATTACTTTATACTCTTCTAAAAATTCCAATCAAGTAATCTTTATTATCTAACCGCATTTTATCAATTGTGGCAGACGTGTTAAAAACCTGGTCTTTAGAATCAACAAACTCTAATTCAGTTTTCAAGACTTTAGTTGGACTAATAGTAAAATGAGTGAATATTGCCATTGTTTCCCTTAAATTAGTTTTAGGATGTAAGTCTTTAATGGTTTTAGACAATAATTGTTTTTTTGTGTAACCCAATAAGATTTGAGCACTCTTGTTTACTTCAACAATTTTTTGAGTTTTAACGTCAACCATGAAAATAGAGTCACTTGTGTTTTGTAGAATATAAGCACACTTTTTTTCGGCTTCAGTTCTTTTAGCTTTTTCAGCGACAATTGTAAAATGCATCATAACACCTTTTTAGTAAGCAATATAATAATGCGTTGATATTTATTAAATTAATTGTTATTTTTGAAAAAGAAATAGAAAAAGTTCGTGCTGGAGTCAGAGCTTGAAAGAAAAAAAATCCGAAGACCGATTCACTTCCAAGTAGCTCCACCAACACAGAAAAATAATTGAAACTAAACCTTTATAAAAGAGACTGTTCTTCTTTCAGCTTCCCTAAAATAATCTTAAACCATTCAGTGTACTTGTCAGGATTCTTTTTAACGTCTTTTTCTAATTCTTTTACTGAAACCCACTTGAAAGCCATTACTTCTTTTGGGTTAGGTTTTACTTTGCCATCAAATCTTCCAGTAAACACACAGTCAAACTCGTTTTCAGTTAAACCATTATCAAATTCAACTTTGTAAGTAAAACAAAAAAGTTTCTCTAACTCGCATTCAAAACCCATTTCCATTTCAAGCCTTCTCTTGCACGCACTCAAATAATCTTCTTTTGGTCTGGGATGAGAGCAAACAGTATTACTCCACAATCCCGCACAAGTATGCTTGTTTTCAGCTCTCTGCGTTACCAGTAATTCATTCCTTGAATTAAAAATTAGAATAGAAAAAGCCCTGTGAAGTAATCCTTTCTCGTGAGCTTCAAGTTTCTCCATTACTCCTAACTCGTTATTGTTTTCGTCTACTAAAACTACTTGTTCTGTCATAATTTTCACTGAATAATTGCTTAATAACTTTTTAATCAAAAAACCTGTCTTTTATTGGTCTTAAGAAATTCTCTACATCCCATTCATAATAATCAAACGAACCATCCTTGTTAACTCCTACTGTTTGTCCTCTCATAAACTCTTCAAATTCTTTCCATTTGCTTTTGCCAATTCTTTCAATAACTTGTTTTTTGTTCAATGGTTTCACCTGTTTATGCAAATTATGAGTCAGCTAATTGTGCGTAGAAATCTTTATACTTTTTCAAGTCTTTTTCCACGAAATGTTTTACATCTTTCCATTCAGCCATTGTTATTGGCTCTCTTTTACCTTTTATTTTAATTGTTTTCATTTTAATTCCTCCTTGTATGGTGTTTAATTCTGTAAATTATTGAATTTTGGCAGGCTATTTTTTTGGTTAAGCTTTTGAAAGTCATAGGCAGTGTCATCGAAGGTCGCGCAACATTGTTGCAGGATATCTTCGGCCTTCAAAACGTTGATGAAAGCAATTTTTTTGAAGTGTAGTCAGTGCCACTTTAGTGGCACAAATTCACTGCCGGAATTTGCCGGCATGCGGCTGCTGGGAATCGAACCCAGGTCAAGAGCTTGGAAGGCTCTTGTCTTACCACTAGACCACAGCCGCTTATATAATATAAAGAAATATATTAGGAAAGCCTTTTAATTGTTTTTCAAAAGTTATACCCCACACTTATGTAAACCTTTCGTTTATACACCACAAGAAACTAATTCTACCTAAATTTAGGTAGATTACTGTGTTTCTTTCCATTTATCTAAAAAGTCAGTATTACTCACTACACTTATGTTATCCTTTCGTTTACTCACTACAAAAAGTTTCTCAAGAGACAAAACCCTTTTTAAGCTTTTCAACCTTTTTTCATTATGAACAAGAGTAAAGGAAAAATAATTGTTTTTGAGGGAGTTGATTCTAGTGGAAAGGCAACTCAAGCCAAACTCTTACAAAACTATTTTAATTCTTTAAATGTTTCAAGTGAATTAATTTCTTTCCCGCGTTACCATGAATTTTTTGGTGGCTTATGCGGGCAGTATTTGCAGGGAAAGTTTGGCGGCAGGAAAGAACTGCCGCCTGAAGTTTATTGTTTACTGCTTTCTCTTGACCGTTACCACATGAAAAACCAGATTCAAGAAATAATTGATTCAGGCAAAAACATTATTTTTGACCGTTACATTCAATCTAATTATGGTTTTCAGCCAGCAAACTTTTCTGACGAAAAACAACAAAATGAATTTCTTTTATGGGTGAAAAACCTTGAATCAAGAATGCCAAAAGAAGACTTAATATTTTTTCTTAACGCTGACATTCAAGTAGTAAACAAGTTAATGGATTCAAGAGAGAATGCAAAACACTCTGAAATAAAAAAAGACATTAATGAAAAAGACCTTGCTTTCCTTGAAAGAGTAAAAAAAGTTTACTTAAAACTTGCAAGAGAAGAACCTAACTGGATTGTAATTGACTGCGTTAAACAAGAAAACAATCAACTAGTAATGCGTTCAAGAGAAGAAATTCATAAAGAAGTTGTTTCAAAACTAAAACAACGCTTTCCTGATTTATTTTAATGCTTTGTAAAAAAGAATTCCAACTATAATGATAATTATAATTGATGTCATAAGTGCAATAAGTCTTAGCCAAGGAATTATTGCAATAGGAATTGTTTCTCCAATTAATGCAATTTCATTAGGATTCCAAATCCAAGTAACTATTACATTTCCAGAAATACCTACAATAATTCCCAATAAAAATAAACCAATTTCTTTTTGTTTTATTCTTGTCATTTAACTCACACAAGGACTATTTTAAAGAAATTTTCGCTAACCTTTTGAAAGCGAGTGAATGAAATTCACGAGCGCTCGAAAAGGTTATGCGGCTACCGGGAATCGAACCCGGGTCTAAGCCTTGGCAAGGCCCAATCTTAACCACTAGACCATAGCCGCATAATTAATTAAAGTAATTATTCAAGGAATTTCTTTTAAATTCTTTGTTTTCTTGTTCTTCTTGCTTTAACTTGTTTTGGGTTTAAAGCTTTAATTCCATAATTTTCTAAGTACTTTCTAACTTGTCCTGAATGGTAACCGTGTTTTTTCAAGTGTTCTCTAGTGCCTTTTGCTCCAGCATAATATGCTGCTAAAGCTTTTTCTTCACTGCCATTAAATCTTTCAAGCAATTCACTAAAGTGTTCTGTTCCCCATAAAATGTTTACTACTGGGTGAAACACTTCGTCTTTGTTGAATTCTTCTGGCAGAAAATACTTTTCTCTTGCATCTTTTATTACTGAAGGCATTAACTGCATTAAACCTTTAGCTCCTTTATCACTTACAACTTTTATTCTGTAACTGCTTTCGTTTTGAATGATTTGTTTTACTAGTTCTGGTCTTACTCCATTAATGCTTGCCGCGTACACTGCAATCAAGTTAATTAATTCAATTCTTTCTTTCTTGTTTAATTTGAGTATCTCGTTTGTGGGAATAAAAGCATTTGCAGGTAACTTTAATGCATTCCTTAAAACAGGTGTTTGAAAGAATTCTTTTAAAACTTCAACTCTTTCACTTTTAACTCTTGATTTTATTATTATTGGCCTTACTGGTTTTTTTGCTAGAAAAACAGTTAAGGCTGTCGCACTCAAACCTAGAATGGTTGCTTTTCTTAAAATATTTCTTAGCTTTTGGTTTCTTTTAATTGTTTGAATTCTTTTAAGCATTGAATTTGGTTTTTTTGTTGGTTTTCTTGCAACTTTTATTTTTTTCAATTTTTTCACCAAAAACATCTAACGCGAATGTTTTCGCGTTTTTTTGAAGCGCAGTCAGTGCCACTGACAGTATCGTTGACAGTGCCATTGAAAATGGCACCACATCACACGCGAATGTTTTCGCGTTTTTTTGAAGCGCAGTCAGTGCCATTGAAAATGGCACCACATCGTCGCCGAATGTCTTCGGCGTGAGAATGTTTTCGCCTAATGGGCCAGCCCGGATTCGAACCGGGGATCCTCACCTTGTAAGGGTGATGTCCTAACCACTAGACCACTGGCCCAACCTTTTGAAGCGCTCCGCGAACGTTGTTCGCTTCGCTTTCAAAACGTTGACGAAAACTTCAATTAACCTTTTTAATAATTACTGGTTGTTTATCCTTAAGAAACTTTTTCAGGCAAACCTTTAAATAGTCTTTAGTTATAATTGTTTTAGTTTTAGGTGATTTAATTGAAAAGAATGATTTATTTTCGTTTAGGCAGTAAGAATGTTCACTTGCCAAAACTTGTTGGGGCTTTTGTTTTTATTGCAGCAGTACTGTTTTTTCTTGTTTCTGGTGCAGCAATGTTTGAAACATGGGATAACATTAAGGAAACTAAAGAGTGTTTATCGGCAAACGTTAATGACCCCATCCAGTTTAATCAATGCAAAGATAATGCTTTAGATTCTCTTGGAATTCACATTAGGAGTGATCAGAGAACTTTAAGTTTTGAACAGTATTCAATGGCTTTACTTAAACCAATTGCTTTCTGGTTGTTGTGGATTGCAGGAGTGTTAATTGGTTTAATTATTTATCAGTCAGGTAAAATGATGATTCCAATAGAACAAACTATTAGAGAATTGCCTTCAAGAAAAAGAATTCTTATTAGAAGAAAAAAAAGAAGGTAAAGTCATAATTTGACGGTTTAAGAATTATTAATGAAAAGTCATTTTATGGGTTTTTGTTGTTTGAGTAAAGCTTTTAATTTATTTAAAAAGAAATGTAATTATGTATAAAATTAAGTGGTTTTTCAAAAATAGAAAGTGGCCATCTTTGATGGCCTTAAGCAAACTTGTTTCTTTGCTTAAATTATTATTATTCTGACTTTTTCGCTTTCTTTTATTTTAGCTTTTTTTACTCCAATTATTCTTTTAATTTCTTTTTCTTCTGCTAGATCAACTAGTCTTGAAGTAATTATTCCGTCAAAAACTATTGTGTGAACGCTTTTTCTTTTCTTTAAGTCAGTTAAAAGGTCTCTGATTACAACTTCGCCTAATTCTTTCATTTTATCGTTAAACAATTTGGCTTTAAGACTGCCTTTTATTCCTTTAACTATTGGTTCTAATTCTTTTCTCTCTGAGTCAGTTGGCTTGCTTTCATCTTTCACTATTTTTTCAATTGTTCTTACCGCCGGCCTAATGCTTACATTCCTGGTTCTTGGAGTAAAAGTTTTTGATGGAAACTTTTTCTCGAAAGGTTTTCTTTGGAATGGTTTATTAGTGCCTTGGTTTCCCTGATAACTTGGTTTTTGTTGAAAGCTGCTGTAAGCTGGTTTTTGTTGAAAGCTGTTGTATGGTGGTTTTTGTTGAAAGCTGTTTAAGGCTGGTTTTTGTTGAAAGTTGTTGTATGGTGGTTTTTGTGGAAAGTTAGTGTAAGTTGGTTTTTGGGGAAAGGTATTGTAAGCTGGTTTTTGTTGAGCGTTATTGAAAGCAGGAGTTGAATTAACGCTTGTAAGATGAGGTCTTGGTGTTATTGTATGCATTACGGTTTTCTTGGTTTCCAAAAACTGTGTTAAGGAAACTTTTCTTCTTAAACTCATGATAATTTCTTTTCTTGTTAGTTCTTCTACTTCTTTGCCGTCTGGTGCTTGGGCAACGAAATCCAGTTCAGTTAACTGGCTTAATTGTCTAACGTTTAAGTCTCCTCCTCTGTCTCCGTCAACAAAAATTGTAACGTTTTTTTGTTTGCATAAGTTAATTATTGTTTGGCTGGTTCTGGCACCATTCATTGCAATAACGTTTTTTATCCCGTTTTTAAGCATGTTTATGACGTCTGCTCTGCCTTCGACTAAAATTACACTGTCAGAATTGCTGATGTCTGGGCCTGCTGGCAGTCTGTCTGGTCCAAAGATTCCGACTTCGCTTGTCCTTAACCTTGACCTGATTTCGTCAGCTAGTTCTTGTGTTTCAGGTATTTGGTCGCTTACAAGTTGTTTAAGTAAAGCTGTGGCTCTGTCAGTTATTTCTTTTCTTTTAAGGTTTCTTGTGTCTTCAATTTGAGTTGTAGTAAAACTTGATTCGTATGGTCCGACTTTGTCCACGCTTTCAATGGTTGCTGCCAGAATACTGGTTTCAACCATGTCCATGCTTGAAGGAATTAATACTTCGCCAAAACTTTTACCGCTAGTGTTTTTTTGAGTGATTTCAATTCTTCCAATTCGGCCATTTTTTTGTAGTTCTCTTAAATCCAGTTCTTCTCCTACTAGTCCTTCTGACTGGCCAAAAATAGCGCCAATAATGTCGTGTTTGTCTACTAATCCATGAATTTGAAAGTTAGTGTGAATTAAATATTTTATTGTGTCAACATAGGTTTTACCCATGATTATTACCTCCAATTTAAAAAAGAATTAGAGCAAGAGGTAAGGGTTAATTTTTTTAAAAATAACTTCTTTTTTTTCTTCTATTAAAACAATCTTTTTTTTGTTTTTAAAACCTTTCACTATTTTGCATGGTTTTCCTGTAATTTTTTTCAATAACTTTTCAAGTTCCTTGTTTGCTTGTCCTTTAACTGGAATTTTTTTTAATTTTATTTCCAGCGTGTTAGTGAAATCATTAAAACCTTTTATTTGATTGTTCTTTGAGTTTGTTATAACCCTCACGTTTAAGAGGGTTTGTGAGTTCAATACAAAAACCCATTAATTTCTTGCTCTTAAATTCTTTATGTTTATTTAAATTTAATATATATTTTTACCATAGCAAACGTATATTAATATATGGCTTAACACCTTTTCTCTACTGATTTCATGGCCAGGTATAATAAGGGTGCAAACGCTGAAAGAAGCCTTCTAGCAGACTTTTGGGAGAAAGGTTTTGCTGTAGTTCGTGCTGCTGGTTCTGGGGGCATGACTTTGCCTTCCCCTGACTTAATTGCTTTAAGAAAGGACAAGAAATACCTTTTAGAGGCTAAAGCTTGGAAAGGCAACTATTTGCACTTAAAAAATGATCAAATGGAGGAACTTAAAGTTTGGGCTAAACGTTCTGGCTGTATTCCATTAATTGCCTGGAAGATTCCTCACAAGGGCTGGCGTTTTCTTAAAATAACGCAATTTAATAATGGCTTAAAAGGCTACACTATTAACAAGGAAAAAGCTTTAACGAAAGGCAAAACTTTGGATGAAATAACTTGAAAACAAGCGCTAAAAAACACGTGAAAGTTTTAATAAATACGTTTTTAATCACTTCTAACTTTCTTTATTATATGGAATACGAGGAAATTTTGGATTACCTGCAAAGGTTGTTTAATGAGGAAAAAAACCTTAGAAACAGGGTTTTTTTAGAGCAGGCTATTAGTTCTTTAAAAAGTTATACTCCAACAGAAAACAAGAAGTTTCGGTTTTAATTTTAAAGTAATTTTAAGTGTTTTGTTATTTTGTCAATTCTTTCTTCTGGTGCTGGACCGACTCCAAGGCAGGTAGTGCTTCCAGCTTGAATTTGAGTTAAACCAGCATCTTTAATTAAAGCAGTTTTTAGGCCTTCGTCTTTTAGTTCCTGGTTTAATTTTATTAATTCTTTTTCACTTGAAACTTTTAACACGACTTTTTTTTGTCCTTCAGTCTGCCATTCTTTAACCCATTCAAGGTTTTGTTTTGAGGTTTTAGTAAATGCTTCAATGCTGGCGTGAGCGCATTGAGCTGCAATCTTTCCTTTGTTCATTTTCAAGTCAGTTCTGACAATAATGGCTTGTTTCATTTTATTCTTCCAAACTAGTTGTTTTTTTCAGGCAAACGTACTTGGTTTTCAAGTCTCTGCCCCATTGATTAATAAAAACCAGTTCTTCTTTTAAGTTTAAACCAATCTTATAATTTCGGGGATTGTTGCCTCCTTTAACTGTGTAGTGCCGGTCATATTCAATTAAAGCGTGGTTTGGAGTTAATTTCACTAAATGAAAAACATAATCATCTTTTTCGCTGTCACCGTCAAAAAACCCTCCTTCGCTTACTTCAAAGTTTTCAGTTATTTCTTCTCTTTTTTTTGGTCTTTCAATGTCAGTTGTAACAGTTTTAATTTTAAACACAGCTTTCACTTTAATCACCTTACAATCAATCAATAGAAAGAATAAGCTTAAAGCAGTTTAAAAATCTTTTCGCTTCAATTTTTTTATGATTAAAGCAAAAAAACTTAAACCATTAGTTTTTCATGAAAACAATTCATTTCATGCTAACTCAACTCATTTTATAGATGCTTTAAAAGCAGTAGCAAAAAATTTTGGTTCAAAGCAAGAGGTAATAAATTGGGTTAATGATTCAACTGTTTTTGAAGCAAACAATTTAACAAATCATTTAAAATTAAGAATTAAGAGTTATTGGTTTACTAAAGCGGATTCTGTTTTAGATAAAAGAATTGGAAGCTGGAAAGTTTCCTGGAAAGAATTAGGCTTGTAATTTTTTTCTTTCCCTGTATTCTTGAAACGCTTTCTCTACATTGTTTCTTGTAACAAAATTCTTATGGTGTCTAAAGCCTCCGCCAAACGAGTGAGGCACGTGCATTAACTCGTGAATGATTGTTTTTATTTGGTCGTCTTCTTTTAACTTGTCAAACTTTTCACTCAAAAATTCTATAACGTAAGCTGGTTTAACACTTAAACCTAATTGTACTGCTTTGCTTAACCCGTGAATTCTGGCAATCGTTCTCTTGGTTTTGCTTCCGTTGCTTTTCAAACAGTGAATTCTTTCCAATACCACGTGCTCGAAACCTAAAGTTACTGCTATTTCTCTGGCTTTAATTGTTAACTCTTTATCATAAGAATATTTCATGATAAATTAAAAGAAAAACCTTTTTTAAAACTCTTCCCACAACAATTCTTTCATGAATTATAATGAATTAATTTCTGATGCTGTTAGCAAAATAAATTTTTCTGAATCCAACAAGAAAAACCTTGCTTTAAACTTGGCAAAACTTAAAGGAAAAAAGTTTCCAGAGTTAACTGAAAACAAGTTTTCTGAAAACCAGTTAAGTTTTCCAGTAAAAAAAATTCCTTTAACTTCAGTTGTTGCAGGAATTGACTCTGGGTTTGTTGCTAAATCCTTTCATTCCTCTGACTTGCTTTTAGTTAAAGCCATGGCAAGCATTTTTTCTTATGATAATGGAAAGCTTTCAAAAGCACAGTATTATCCAAATTATTATTCTTTTCCAAAACCAGTTTTTACTGTTGATGCAATGGAAGCAGAAGAATTATCCTGCAAGCGTTCTCTTGTAAGACTGGAAGAAGAATTGTCTTTAGCTTTAAGTGTTTTAAAAAAATTTAAGCCAGATTATTTGTTGCTTGACGGTTCAATTATTCCGCAATATGTTGACAAGTCAAGGCATAAAAAAATTGAAGGACATTACTCTAGTTTAATTGACTTAATTCAGGAATTATACCAGTCTTCAATTGACTTGAATTGTTGTCTGGTTGGTTGTGTTGAAGATTCTCGCGGAGCAAGGTTTTCAAATATTATTCAGGAAAACCTTTCAAGTCACTTGCCTTTTGATTCAAGCAAACTAGACAATGTTTTTGACTCTGTTTTATTAAATTATTTTTTGAATGTTGGTGAGAGAACCATGGTTTTTTCTTACAGTAAAAGCGTTAAAGAACACCCAGTTTTAAGTGATTTAAAAAAAGAGTTTTCTGAAAACATTCAAGTCTTTTACTTAAAACCAAGTCCTTTTGACAGGCCTTTAAGAATCGAGTTCTTGAATTCAAGCAAGTGTAATCTTGAAAGCCTTGCTTCAACCATTCAGTTTCTTTCTTCTTTTCATAAAGAGTACGCTTATCCCACTGTTTTAATTGAAGCAGACTTAAGAGCAAGGCTGAATCCAACAGAAGTAAATAATATATACCACAAAGTTCTAGATAAATTAAGCAAGAATGCGGGATTACTTTTAAGAAGGAATTCTAGACCGTTTTAAGAAAATGTAAAGTGATGTTTTAATGCAGAAAGCAATTTTATTTGATTTTGATTCAACTCTGACAAGACTTTACTGTGATTGGGATTCATTAAAGTTAAAGCTTCAAAAACAATTGCCTGAAATTGACACTAGGTTAGGGAATTTTGAGTATTTTACTCAAGTTCATAAAAAATATCATTCAATGCCAAAAAATCGTTCAATGACTATTGCCAGAATGATTACTATGGCTGAAAATCAGGCTTTAAAGAAAGCAAAATTATTTACTGAAGTAAGGCCTGTTTTGAAAAGTTTAAAAAACGACTACAAATTTGCTATTGTTTCAGGTAACTCTGAAACCACAATAAAAAAAGCTTTAAGAAAATTCAGGTTAGATTCTTATATTAAAGTTGTTTCTGGAATGCAGGCTGGTTTGCCTAAACCAAATCCTGATGCTTTGCTTAGAGCAATGGAAAAATTAAAGGTTTCAAGCGAAAACGTTGTTTATATTGGTGACAGACCAACCGACATTCTTGCAGCACAAAAAGCAAACATTAAAGCTATTGGAGTTATTACTGGAAAGTTTAACATGCATACTTTGCTTAATTGTGGTGCGTTAAGCGTTATAGAAAACTTGTCTTTTTTGCCTGAAACTCTTGAAAGGGTTTTTGATGGAAAAAAATAAACAATTTCTTTTCTGTCCTTCCTGTGGTAAAACAAACATTAAATGGTTTATGGGCGGGCAGACAGGCGACCGTTACCGTTGCCCTGATTGTGATTATATTGGTTTAGCGTTAAGCGGAACCGGAAAGTTTATTGAAAACTATAAAAAGAAACTAGAAAAATCTTCAGAAAACAAAAACCACTAATTAAAAACATTTTCAATTTATTTCTTTTAGGTGAAATCATGGTTCAAGAAGTAGGCACAGTAATTTCAACTCTAGATTCTCCTAGCCCGGCAAACATGAGTTTTGTTGTTAACTCTGGAAACGTTCACCGCGGCCAGTTCATTGAATTAGAGTACAGTGAAGGCATAATGGTTGCCTTGGTAATGGATGTAATTAAAACCAACCGTTATTTTGAACGCGCTGATTCAGTTAAAGAATTTGAGTCAGACGGCAATTCAATGTTAGAACAATTTCCTGTAAATGAATGGGAGTTTCTTGTAGCCAGAACTAAACCCTTAGGTGTTTTCACTGAAACTTTAATTAAAAAACCTTCACTGCCTGTCGGGCCTGGAACAAAAGTTAAAATTGCTTCAAAACAAAACCTTGAAAAATTTCTTGGTTTAACTAAAAACAACGGCCTGCTTTTAGGTGAAATAGAGTACCATTCACTGCCTTTAACTTTAAACTTAGACAAACTAATAAAAAAACATTTAGCTATTCTTGCAATGAGTGGCAGTGGTAAAAGCCATTTTGTTTCCTGTTTGTTTGAAGAATTACTTGAAAGACAGAAAGAAAATGGCAGGATTGCAACCATTGTTTTTGACGTTCACTCTGAATACAGTTCTTTTGCTATGCCAGTAACTGATGGTAAACACCCTGACTACTCTAACAAAACTCACTTGGTTAACGCTTCAAAAATAAAGATTGGTGTTCCGAAACTTTCAGTTGAAGCTTTAGCTGTAATCATTCCAGGTTTAAGTCACGCTCAAAAAAGAGACTTGCAAAAAGTTTTTTCAAAACTTCGCTCTGAAATGAAGCAAGGTTTAGGGCCGTTTGACTTTCGGGATGTTAAAAACGAGTTATTGAAAGATGAAGAAATAAAGTCTTCAACTTCTCAAGCTTTAATTTCTTGGATTACTAACTTAGAAGAATTACGCTTGTTTGGCCGCACTGACAATCCATCAATAAACGACTTACTTAAACCTGGAACTCTAACAGTAATTGATTTAAGTGACATCATTCAGTTAAAGAAAAAGCAAATTATTTTGAGTTATTTTGCAAGAAAATTGTTTAACGACCGTCGAAACAATATTATCCCCCCGTTCCTTTTAGTTCTTGAAGAAGCTCACCAGTTTGTGCCTGAAGGCAAGGCTGCAGAGTATGCTGTCTCTCGTTCAATAATTGAAACTATTGCAAGAGAAGGCCGTAAATTTGGTGCTTGTCTTTGCCTTATCTCTCAACGCCCAATCCAGCTTTCCACTACTGCTTTAAGCCAGTGCAACACTCACTGCATTCTCCGCATTTCAAATCCTTATGATTTAGACCATATTTCTCGTTCAAGTGAAGGTTTAGACAGGCGAAGCATGGAAATGGTTTCCTCTCTAAGAGTTGGAGAAGCATTACTTGTAGGCGAAGCAGTCAACTTTCCAGTCTTCTTTAAAGTCAGACAAAGAAAGTCAATGAAACCAAAACACGAGATTTCTTTAGAGCAGGCTGCAATCAATTTTGAGAACGAGAAAGCTGAAAGCGAAAAAGAAGCTGAAGCGTTTCTTTAATTTTTTAATTTCTTTAGTTTTTTTACTATCTCAGTGTAAACAATTTCTTTTTTTTCTTGGTTTAAATGAAACAATGTTTTTATGATCATTGCTTTAGAAATTGTGAAAACATAATTCAATTTTATTACACTGTCTTTTATTGCGCCTTCTTTCTTTGTTAATGGAATTCCTTGCATTTGAAGGTTACTTGTAATTCCTGCTACAATTATGTTGTCAAACTCTTCAAATAACACTAAAGCAGGCCGCTGTTTAACTTCAAAAGTGTCAGTAAACTGCATTCTAGCAATAACCACGTCACCTGATTTAAGCATTTTCCCATTCCTCGTCTTCTTTGTTATCCCATAACTCTTTCATTTTAGGTTGCTGTATTTTATGCAAAAACTCGTCATATTGATTCTTTATTTTTGCTTTCTTTGCTACATCAATCAAATGTAAGATTACTTCATTATATGTCTGTCTAGGGTATTCTCTAGTTTCTTGAAGGCTTTTTACAACAGATTTTTTAAGTTGGATTGTAGTAACATTTTGCATTAATTATCACCTATAATTGATATATAACCAACTATATATATGCCTTTGTTTTTATTGGTGATAAAGGTACAGTCAACTTTGAAAAAGAAAAAAGTGAAAAAGAAAAAGAAGTTGAAACCTTCCTTTAGTTATTCTAAAGCTCTCGGCTGTTCATCTTCAACAATTTTTACGATGTAACTAGCGTTAGCTGGATCACCGTTTTCATCAATTGAAATTGTCCCTGAAACTCCTTGATAGTCTTCTACTTTGTACAATTCTTCTTTGATTTTCTCGGTGTCAGTGCCAACTCTTTGCATTATTCCTGCAATAATGTTCACTGCATCATATGATTGTGGTGTGCCAATAATGATTTCGTTTATTCCAGTTCTATTAAACATTTTTTGTTTGAATTCATCTGAAATAGGACTGAACGCAAGTGAATACATTACTCCGTTTCCTGCTTTACCAACTCTTTTCCACATTGCAGGGTCATCCCAAGTTCCAACACCAAACAATTGGGCTGTAACTCCCAGTTCTTCTGCTTGCTTTATTCCTGCGGTAGCAGATTGATCATATGATACAAAGTAAATTGCTTCAACTCCCAATTCGTTTATTTTGGTTAATTGTGTTCTTAAGTCAGTTGAACTTTGTTCAAAGCTTTCAATTGCTAAGACTTCTCCCCCAAGTCTTTCAAACTCTGGATTAAACACGTTCTTCAATGTGATACAGTAATCAGATAAACAATACAGTACTGCAACTCTTCTTTTTTCTAAGGTATTGAAAATATAGCTTGCATCAAATTTTCCTTGAGCTGAATCAGAAGGATAATTTCTGAAAACATAATCTCCTGCATTAGTGATGTCGGGACTTGAAGCTCCAGAAGCAAATAGAATAGTTTCACTTTCTTCAGCCATTGGTGCTATTGCCAGAGTTCCATTAGAGCAAATTAGCCCAAGGATTACTGGTACGCTTTCTATGTTAATCAATCTTTGTGCTGCAGTTGTTGTTTGGCTTGCATTACATTGTCCATCTTCAAAAATTATTTCTAATTGTTTTCCACTAATTCCTCTGTCTTCATTGATTTCATCTACTGCTAAAAGCATTGCTTCTCTTGACTGTTGTCCGTAAGCAGCAAGGTCGCCGGTTAATGGCAGTATTGCTCCAAGTGTTATGGTTTCTTCTCTTGCTAGCGAAACTAGCCCAGTATTGTTTAAATTAAGTGATATTACTGCGGCAACTGCAATTACTATCACTAATATTGTTATGCCTAAAATCATTCTTGCATTCATTTAATCCCCCCGAAAGGTTAATACCTTGTCGTTTATGAAATTCCTGCACTTGCTCAATATAATACATTTTAACCAAATTTGACATTTTAGTCCATTAGTTTTATATTATTTTCCCTTTAAGTGTCATTTATGCGTTTAGACTTGTTTGACAGGAAGATTTTGCTTGCTTTGGATATTAATGCTCGAGAACATTATAGTGTTATTGCTAGGAAGGTTGGCTTAAGCAAGAATTCTGTTAAGAGAAGAGTTGAAGCTTTAGAGAAGTTAGGAATAATTAAAGGTTATAGAGTTCAGTTGGATGTAGGAAAGCTTGGGTTAATGAGTTTTAGGTTAATGCTAAAGTTTCAGAACACTAATAAAAAAATTGAGAAAAAAATATTTGATTATTTTAAGAATAATTCTTTAGTTTGTTGGCTTGTTGAAGCAGAAGGTTACTGGAATTTGAATAGTTGGTTTTTATGTAAAACTCTTGATGATTTAAGTTTTTTTTGGTTAGAGTTACAAAAAAAGTTTAACCAGTTTATTGCTGACAAGGATTTATGTGTTTTCATTAAGGTAACCTTCTTTCCAAGAGTTTTCCTTACTAATCAAAAAGTCAATGAAAGAGAAGTTACCTTTATTTCTCTTCCAAAAAAAGTTTCAATTGATGAATTAGACAAAAAAATCTTGTTATTGTTGACAGAGAATGCTAGAATGTCTTTAATTATTTTAGCTCAAAAGCTTTCAGTTTCAGTTAAAACTGTTGGGGCGAGAATAAAAAGAATGGAAAAAGAAAAACTAATTGTTGGTTATTATACCTTTCTAGACGTTAACAAACTTGGTTACAGTTATTATAAAGTAAACATTAATTTACAAAAGATTACTCCTGAACTAAAAGAAATGAAGAAATCTTTTAAGTTTGAACCAAACATTGTTTTTGACAACGAACTAATTGCTGGAAACAACTTGGAAATAGAAATTGAAACTGACTCAAAAGAAAAACTCTTTGAAATAGTCAACAAAATAAAACAAGCTTACGGTTCAAACATCAAAGACTACCAAATCCTTGAATACTTGAAAGAACACAAATTCATTTACTTTCCAAGTTACTTATAGGAAACTTTATTTT
>JBDRCV010000077.1:0-12964 GCA_043821385.1 archaeon
TTTAACTGTTTTTTCTTTGCCTGTTATGGCTGAAGAACCAGTTGTAAAAACAAACTTAACAATTAAAGTTCTTGGAACAGATTCTGGCAGAATGCTGTTTGGAGACAAGCATGTTTTGCCTGGAAAACTAGTTCTTACTGACCCATAGTGTTTCAGGTTTTTAATGCATTTTATTCAGGAATCTTTTCCTGAACTTTTCTTTTTTTTGAATTGCTTTATCACTTTAAAATAACGACAAACATTGAAACTAAAAGTAAGTTAAGCTAAATTTCTTATCTCTTACTTTCACTTTTTTTAAAAAAAATAAGTGAGTGAAGTTGTTTGACTTCACTCTTCTATAGTTGCCCACCATGGTTTTGAAGTGCTTTCAACTGCTCCTGTTACTGCATTTACTGTTGTTTCAACTTCAACTTCTGTTGTTATTAATCCAAAGATTCTTGCTTGCCTTTTAGTGTTTTTTACTTTATACACTGGTTTGTTGTTTTCGATGTCTAGTGTTATTTGTTCTGGTGTGCCAACTGTTGATTGTGCTGCACTAACTGCTTCTATAGGCATTACTTTTACCTGACTTCTATTAGTTCCTGATTTAACATATAGTTTGTTGTCTTCGTATTCTATTCCTTTTGTTGAAGTTGCTTGAGTTCCGCTTGAAATTATTCTGACTCTTCTTTGTGTTGGTTCTGTTAAAACTGTAACGTCTGCAGATTTTACTCCTTCTCTTGTTTGAACTCCTTGCACTCTGAACGAATTGTTTGCGACTTCTCTTTGAGTGTCAGTTGAAATATTGTAAATACTAATTCCATTTTGAGATGGATTTACGACAACTCTGTCACTGTTTTCTTCTTCTGTTATTTCTATTGCTGTTTCTGGAGCGTTAATAGCTTCTTCTGGGTAGTCTCCAACATAGAATTCTAAAGCGTCAGTAGCGTGGGGTATTCCTTCAAACCTTCCAAGCAACACAAATTTTACTGTTGAAGTAATTTTGCCTTTGTCATCAAACCCTGGGTGTTTATATTCAAATGGGCACGTGAATTCACCAACGTTTTCCTTGCTTTCATTTGTTTCAATTAATAACTCACAAGGCCCAGTCATTTTAACTTCCCCACTTTCATTGCTTGCTCCTCTAAATAAGATATTTCCCGAGATATCATCTTCTCTAACCATAAAATACTCGGTGTCTAATAAATTAAAAGAGAATTCATCTAATGGAAAAGTTATTGTCAGTCTTCCTTCTATATTTACTGGTTCGTTTATGTTGTAATAAGCTTTGTCAGCAGAATAGTTTGGAATGCCTGCAGATATTCCTTTATCCGGCCAGTAATGAAATTGTTTTATTGCGTGAGCGTATCCGCCTTGAGCGTAACCGTTCTCACTTCTAGTTATTAATGCAAGAACAGTATACTTGCCTAGGTTAAAAAGTTCTTGAACTTGTCCTTTACAAGTTCCGTGAATTGTGTTTGGGTCAATTTCTGTTGTCTCACATTCTGTCATTATTTCATAAGTGTCTTCTGTGAGGGTAAGAAGTTTAGTGAACACAGTAAACTCTGAACCAGTAACTTCTTCTATGTCTGAATGGTATTCAAACTCTAAGTCAAATACTGGTAACTCGCTTCTGTCTTTCCAGTAAATACATTGGTCATCATACCAGCAGTTATCTAATTCAAATTTTGTTATTTCAAAAGTAACGTTGTCTTTAATTGGCAATATTGGTACGTCGTCTTTAGCGCTGACACTTGGAATTATTGCTAAAACAAACAATGTTGCAAGCACAAATGTTATAATACTTAATATTTTTCTATTCATTTATTCACCCCTACCATATTGTTGGTTGTAAAAGATAACTCTTTGGTTAATAAAAGCTTTTCGCAGTTGCAGAATTAGTTTTACCTTGGCTTTTTTTGTCTCGTTTTTCCTGTTTTATTGTAAGTGTTTCCAAGCTTTCTCTTCTTTTTTGTTTAACCAGTTTTTTGATAGTTATTCCTCACTTGCAAGGTAAGTGTTTAAGCCACTAATGTTTTCTTTTCTTTTAAATAGTTCACGCATTTGTTTGCTTGTAGCAAACTTTTCATGGCATTTCAAGCACTCATAATAAGGAGAGTCTTTAATGATTATTTTTCCTTCGTTTAACTCTAGTTCTTCAAATTTTAGTCTTGCTTTTCCGTGGCATAAGTGGCAGTTTATTTCTTTTCTCATTTTTCTCACATTTTAATATCTCTTGGGCTGTAAACGTTTAAGTCTGTTTTTTTGAAGTCTTTCAAGTTTTCTGTTATAAAGTTAGTGTTTTTCATTTTGCAAGCGCACTGGTATTGTACTGCATCTTCCCACCAAAGTTTTTCATCTTTTGTTGCTTTTTCATAATCAATCATTTCAAGATTAATTAATTCCCATTCTCCTTTTCCAAAAATTGTTTCAAACCAGTCTTTTGTTTTTGATTCTGCTGTCTTGTTTAATTCTTCTTCTCGTTTTATTAGGTTTATTTTGCTGTGTTCTCGAACATACTTATATTTCAAGTGATTGATTACAGCAAAAGGAGTGTTATTGCTGATGAATGCTTTTACTTTGTTTTCTTGAATTAGCTGCATTAGTTCTCGTTGTTTGCTTAACATTCCTTCTTTAAAAACTTTTAGTCTAGCAAACCTGATTATAATGTCTTTATCCAAAAAAATTTCTTTTTGCTTATTCATAAACGTAATAGTCTTTCCCGCTTTCAACTATTTTTTTATCTTGCTCGTTAATTCTTTTCTCAATAGCCTCAAAATACTGTTTTTCGTGTTCTTGAATGCTTGCATTTAAATTAAGGTCTTTTTTAGTTGGTGAATAAGTCCAAATAAAACCTTTCTTTGTTTCTAAAATCATTCCCCTATTTTCCATGTATTCTAAAGTAAAGTTTAAGGTTGAACGCATTGCCTTTCTTTCAAGCCTTCTAAGTATTTCGTTTCTGCTAATGGCTAAGTCAGCGTTCTTAATTACTTCTTCAACTGCCAGAACAGTTTTAAGAGTAGGGTAATGAACTACAAGGGTTTCTTGCCTTAACTTTCGGGCTTTATCTTTATTGCTTAAAACCATAACAAACACTAATATACTTATAAGGGCATATATTTATAACTGTTGTGGTTTGTTTCCTTAAGATGTTTAAAATTATTTAACACTTTGTTCACTTTTAGTGAACACTTTATTTTCTAACTTTTTTCATTAACTTTTCTAGAATTATTTTCTTGTTTTCGTTTATTATTTGGTTTATTTCTTTTGCTCTTTTTTCTAGGCAACCAAAAACGAATTTTGAGAACTTATAATACTCTTTGTTTAATTGTACTCTTTCAAGTAATGCAATGTAACTTTGCCTGTTCTCTAAGTTAATTATTGCTCTAGGGTAACCTTCAAGCATTATGTTTAAGATTTCTCTGCCTGTCCTGCCATTACCATCATTGAATGGGTGGATTTCTTCAAAGCGAGCGTGAAATTCTCCTGCTAACTCTATTAAGTGAGTTTTGTTCTTGTTTTTTTTGCTCCATTCTAATAATTTTTTGATTTCTCTTTGAATTTTGTTTGCTTGAACTGGTTTTACTTTTGAGCCAGTGATAAACATTGGTTCTTCACGGTATTTTCCTGGCGTTTTATCATCAAAGCCTTTTAAGATAGCTGAATTGATTTTTTTAATGTTTTTTTCGTTTAATTCTTTAATTTTTGCTGAAACTCTTGCCGCTAATTTCATGTTTTCTATTTCTCTTATTTCCTCAATTTTTTTGCCTGTTATGGCAGTTCCTTTCTCTATTACTTGCGCGGCTTCCTGTAAGCTTAAAGAGTTTCCTTCAACTGATGCACTTCCTTGAGCGTATCTTACAAATTCGTCTTCCTTGAATGACTTGAATCCTTGTGGAAAGAATTCTTGCAGTAACTCGTAATCTATTTTAAGCCTTTCAAGCATTAACTGTTCATTTAAACTCAAAACTTTAGTTTTAAGCTTTTTTTGTGAAACCTTTAACCTTTCCAAGGCAGTTTTTTGAACTATTTCTTTAAAAGCACTTTCAATTTCTTTTGAAACTTGTTCTTTTCTACCTAAAGAAATGCTTAACCTTTTGCCATTGACTTTGGTCTCTAAGTAAAAGTAATGGTTTCCTTTAATTTTTCGCTTTGAAACAAACATAAAAAATAGTTAACACCAAAAACCTTAAAAAAGCTCGTTTTTGCCAAATTGGGTGTTAACTTATTCAATCCAGTTTTTTAAATTTTTTACAATTTTTTTGTAGTTTGGTAGTTCTTCAAACACAAGGTTTTTCAGTTCTTTTTTGTAGTATTCTTGCTTGCTTTTCA
This sequence comes from archaeon, assembly GCA_043821385.1. Classification (GTDB taxonomy): domain Archaea; phylum Iainarchaeota; class Iainarchaeia; order Iainarchaeales; family JBDRCV01; genus JBDRCV01. The sequence continues at coordinate 4,312 of JBDRCV010000077.1, forward strand.
CTTTTTCTAGGAATTCTTTTTTTGTGAATTTCTTGTTATAGTATTCTAGTTTTTGGTTTGCTAGTGTTTTTTTGAATGGAATTTTCTTTTTTTCTATTAAGTAGTTTAAGTCGTAAGCGTCTCTTGCTTTGTTTCTTGTTATTATTGCGCGAATTTTTTCAGCGCTTAGTTCTGTTAATTTCATTCCTGTTATTCTTTTGGTTGGCAGGTTGTATTCTGGGAAGTCAAGTTTTATTGGAATCGTTTTTTCAAGTATGTTTTCTCTTTTGCTTATTTCAACGTAAACCCTACATTCATCTATTTGTGAAGTGTTTAATGGGCCTTTAGTGCTTATTCTGAAGGAAAGTGTTGTGTTGTTGTTTGTTATGGTTTTGTTTTTGTTTTCTATTCCAAATAATTCAAGTGATTTTGAAACTGTTTCCGGAAGGTTTTTTGTTAGTTCTTGTGTTGCAGTAAAATCTAAGTCTTCTGAAAATCTTGGTAGTCCATGGTAAAACCATAAGTATGTTCCGCCTTTGAAGACTATTGGGTAGTCTGAAAGTATTTCAAGCATTACTGCTTGCAGGTAATGTTTTTCTTGCTGCCATGGTTTTAGGCTTTTGAGTTTTGCTAACTCTACTAATTCTTTTTTTTCAAGCATTTTCAATCAATTCCATAATTTTTTTTCTTCCTTTTCCTTTAAACTTTTTAATCATTTCTTTTAGTCTTGGTTTGCTTAGTTTTCCTTTTAGTTCCTGCAAGTCTTTTCTAGTGTAAACGTTCAAGTATAACCCGTCAATTAATGCTTTTTCTGGTTCTGCTATCATTATGTAGCTTTTTCCTTTCTTGTGTTTTTTGAAACCGTAAAGCATTGAACTCTGAATTTTGTGGTATGTTATTCCAAGTTTTTTGAATTTTAAAGAGTTTTTTGTTGTCACGCATTCAATGTTTTTTGGGACTTGCTGTATTAAACCATGAAACAGCAAGGCAGAATTAAGTGAAATGTATGATGGTTCAATTAACTGTGTGGCAATAATGAACTCGTCTTTTTCAAAGGAAATTCTTCCCTTTAAAACTCTTTCAGCCAAACCTTTTTGCACTAACCTTGAAGAATAAACAGTGCTGACTGCCTTACTTTTCCTGATAAGGTTTGATAATTGTTGAATAGAATAAACTGCTCTCCCAGACTCTAATGCTAAATCCCTAATCTTATACAAAGATAACTCCTTAAGGCGTTTCACACTATCACTCCAAAATAACAATATTGTTATATTACAGTGACGAACCAGTATTTAAAGTTTGCTTTTGAAAATCAGAAACCACTAACACTCAACCAACAACCTTCAAGGGCACGCCCAGGCCGGGAATCTTTCCACCAGGGAGAATGGTTTGGGGTTTGTTGTTTGTGGTTATGGGTAGGTTAACTCTAATCTTTTCTTGTCTCGTTTTATCAATCATCTGATTATAGTCATTGTATATTAGCGTAATCTATTATAAGAATGAGCTTGTATTATTTTTAATATGGTTATTAGGTTAGCTAAAACCAAGGATGCTAAGATAGTTAGGAGGGTTCTATCTAGTTTGGCAATTACTCGAACTTCTCGTGAGCGCACTGGCTTTGTTGAGTATCCTTTGCCTTCGGAAAGAGAGTTTTCTAAAAGGATTAAAGGTAATTCTTTGTTTTATGTTTATGAGCATGAAGGCAGAGTTGTTGGGTTTTTGTCTGCTTTCTCCGATTCTCAGTTAGAGAAATTAGGTTTTTCAAATGATATTGCCGTTAAGCATCTTTTAAAAAAACCAAGGCCTTTTGTTTACCTTGACCAGACGGGATTATTGAGGAGTTATCATAAAAGAGGTTGGGGTTTTGAATTGCTTAAAAGATTTGATAATGATGTTAAACGTTTAGGGTTTAAAACTTTGTGGTGTGCTACTGTTAGAAAGCCTGTTAGAAACAAACCAATTTTAACTGTTCTTAGAAGGTTAGGCTGGAAATTTGTAGAGTATTTGCCAGTGGAAGAAGAAAAGGTTGGAATTGAGTTTTTTAGGAAAGAATTGTGATAGTAATGTCTCTTGTCATAAAAAATGTTTTGGGTGCAACAAAAGAAGAAATTAAGGCCAGAAACTTCAATATTTGGTTAGGTATTAGTCTTGGGAACAAGTATTTACAATCTAAAAATAAAATTAAACAGTATGTTGAATGGGCTTTAGAGAACACTAAAGAGACTGTTTTGGTTTTAATTCCTGGTGGTTTGGAAGTTGTTAATTATGAAGTCTTGAAAGGTTATTCTCGAGAAAAAGCAGTTAAGTTAGCTAAAGAAAGAGGGGAAGAGCTTTTTAGAATGGTGGAGAATATTAAGGACAAGTTTCCGACAAATAAAAGAGAACTAATTCAAGTAGTAAAGTGGGGTATAATTGAAGAGAATATAGAGTATCTGAAAATCAAGTCAATTGTTTATTCAGAGTTTGAGATAAACCAAGAGTTTAAGTTAAAGATTTTAGATATAGTGAAGTCTCAGCTTGGTGAGCGAGCACCAAAAGAACAAGAAAAAATAGTTAAACTTGCTAGTTATGTTCTTGACGAATTGCCAATTCTTTTAAGAGGAATTAATTATCAAGGTAAATTGTATTCTCTTTTACCTTATCCTGGTTTGACTTTAATTGATGAATTAGTTTTTGATTTAATTGAAAACAAAGCGTTTTCAAGCCTTGCAAAAAAGATTAAACCAGAACATAAAATAGTAATAGTTAATGCTTGGGTTGAATAACACCAATCTTGCCTTAGAAGTAGTTAGGGTCTTTTGCCTTGTTTTCCTGTAAGGAAAAACTCGCCCAGGCCGGGAATCTTTTCTTGGTAAGGGAAGGTTTGGGGTTTTTGGTTTGTTGTTAAGGGTAAGTTAACCTTAATCTTTTCTATACTCATCTTATCAAACCTCCTTATAATAAATATTGTCCTGTTATTGATTTAGTGTTTTTTGTTATTTCTAGAGGGGTTCCTTCTCCGATAATTTCTCCGCCTTTGTCTCCTCCTTTTGGACCTAAGTCTATTATCCAGTCTGATTGTTTGATAACATTTAAATTGTGTTCAATGACAATTACAGAGTTATTGTTGTCTACTATTTTGTTAAGTAGTTTTAATAGTTTTTCAATGTCTGCAAAGTGAAGTCCTGATGTTGGTTCGTCTAAAATAAATATTTTTCCACTTTTATGTAGTTTGCTTGCAAGTTTTAATCTTTGTCTTTCTCCCCCAGATAAAGTGTTGTGTGTTTGTCCTAAAGTTAAGTAGCCTAAACCTACTTCATTTAACATTAATAATTTTTTTTGGATTTCTTTTTCTTCAAAGAACTTTAATGCTTCGTTTACAGTTAAGTTAAGTATTTCATGAATGTTTTTATCTTTGTACTTGTAGTTTAACGTTTTTTCTTGATATTTTTTTCCTTGGCAAGTTTCGCATTGAACTTTAACTTCTCCCATGAAATGCATGTCTATTCTGTTAAAACCAAGTCCTTTACAGTCAGGGCAAGCTCCTTTAGAGTTTGAACTAAAAATGCTTTTAGAAACCTTGTTCTTTCTTGCAAGAACCCCTCTTATTATGTCGAAGACTCCAATGAAGGTTGCTGCATTGCCTCTCACAGACCCAACTATTTGTGATTGGTCTACTAAAACAATATCTTCACTAAATTTGTTTGCAAATTCATCAATTATGAGTGAACTTTTTCCTGAGCCTGAAACCCCGGTTACACAGCAAAAGACTCCTAAAGGCATTCTTACATTAACGTTTTTTAAGTTGTGAATGCAAGCATTTCTTACTTGCAAATAACTTTTAGCTTTCCTTGTTTTCTCTTTTAATTGAGTTTCATGGCTTTTTTGAAGGCTTTTTCCAGTTATTGTTTTAGGGTTAGTTGTTAGTTCTTTCACGTTTCCAGTGAAAGTGATTCTTCCACCATTATTTCCTGCTCCCGGACCAACCTCAATAACTTGGTCTGCTTCTTTAATAATAGTGGTATCATGTTCTACAACCAAAACAGTGTTTTGTCCTTCTTTTAATTTATGCAATATTTTTACTAATTTATTAAGGTCTTTAGGATGTAATCCTGCAGTTGGTTCGTCAAGGATGTAAATCATTTCAATTAAATCTGAACCTAGTTCTCTTGCAAGTTTTAGTCTTTGTGATTCTCCTCCAGATAACGTGTCCACACTTCTATTCAAAGAAAGATAACCTAAGTCAATGTCAATGAGGTATTGAGTGTTTTCAATTATCCTTTCAACTAATTCTTTTGCTTCAGAAGAACGAATCCTTTTTACTTCAATGACAAGTTCATCTAACTGCATGTTTGCAAGATTGCCAATGCTTTTATTGTTAATCTTTGAACTTAAAGCATTACTGTTTAATCTTCCGCCATTGCATGTCTGACAAGGTCTTTTAACCCAATATTTTTTCTCATTTTTTTCTTTATTTTTTGAAACACCCCTTAAGTCGGATGCTCTTTTAATGAGTCTATTTATTATTCCTTCATGACTAAATGTTTGAACGAATCCTTGTTCTTTATTACTTAACACTGTTCTTGGAGAGTATAACAAGAAATCTAGTTCTTTTTTTGAGTACTTTCTTATTGGTTTATCTAAATCTATTTTTTTTGATAACTTAATGATATTGTAAAGTCTGGCTCCAGGTTTATAATTGTTTAATTTGCTTGCTCCTTCATTCAATGATTTTTCAAAGTCAAGAATTGACTTTGGGTTAATAGTGTATTCTTCTCCTAACCCTTTACATTTTTTGCAAGCTCCTTTAGGGTTGTTAAATGAAAAATAACTTGCACTATAATTTTTTCTTGTACCAAACCTTGAGAAAAGCAATCTCAAATAAGTGTAAATCTCTGTAGCAGTTCCAACAGTAAACCTGGGGTTACCTCTAAGCTTTTTTTGATTTATTGCAATTGTAGGAGACAAGTTTTTTATTGAATCCACATCAGGTTTTTGAGTTCTCTTTAGCAGTCTTGCAGCATAAGTACTAATAGATTCCAAGAACTGTCTTTGTCCTTCAGCTGCAATAATATCATAAGCAATAGTTGACTTCCCAGAACCTGAAACTCCCACTAAAACATTAATTTTGTTTCTCAAAACCTCTAAATTAACGTTTTTTAAGTTATGAGTTCTTGCTCCCTTAACAATAAGATTAGCCATAGTGAATAGTGCTAATAAAGAATATATAAAGGTGTTTTATTTAGAATAACTTTAACCTCTAACCTTAGAAATAATTAGGGACTCTTCTGGCTCGTTTTTCCTGTAAGGAAAAACTCGCCCAGGCCGAACGCAGAAACAGCTATTACATTATAACACTAAAATACTAACTCAACCATTTTTTTGAATTTCATTTCCAGTAGCCGTACAATCAATTTCTACCAAAGCACCAGCTGGCAACTCTTTTACTGCAAGAGTAAATCTTGTAGGAAGAGTGCTTGAAAAGTATCTTGAATAAACTTCGTTCATTTGTTGATAATTACTCATCTCAGTCAAAAAAATTCGAGTTTTTACTAGGTTATTAAAATCCCAACCAACTTCCGCTAGAATTTCTTTGATAAGCTCCATAGCTTGTTCTGTTTGTTTTACTATGCCTTCTTCCAATTTTTTTGTATTGGGATTTATTCCTATTTGACCAGAAATCTCCATAGTGTATTGGTCATTGGAAATAACAGCTTTGGAAAGAGGAAACGGACCATCAAATGGCAAGAACTTTTTAGCCACTTTAATCACAACTCCCAATCTTATTTTTTAGTTTCATAGAATATTATAGTGTTTCTTTGTTATTTTAATTCTTTCCAACTCTTCACAATGAAGGAATGTAGGTACTAGGGGCTCGTTTTTCTTGTAAGTGTTTAGTTAACTTGCATTAATAATTTCTTTTTTCCTTCCTACCTTGTTATCCAACTTAAATAAAATACTTTTTATTTTTTTACAGTAGCTTTAGAAAAGGTAACACACTGAAATAGCAGGTTCTACGCCCAGGCCGGGACTCTCTATCACGAAGAGTAGTTAGAGGTTTTTGGTTTGTTGTTAGGGGTAAGTTAACCCTTAACTTGTCTTGTCTCGTCTTATCAAACCTCCAATTCTTTTATTGTTTCTTCTAATTGTTTTGTTAAGTCATCAAGGTCTTTGTAGTAAATTATTTTTTTTGTACAAGGAATTCCCGGTATCATTATAGATGGTTCAACTCCTTTTTTGCATATTGCGATGCAAGGAATGTTGTGTTCTTGTGCCATTTGGAATTCCATTCCGACACCCATTGAGGGGCTTGATACTTCTCCAATGAATAAATTGCATTTTGTTATGGTGTCATAAGTTCTGTTATAGAATTCTCTAGGTGTTTCTTTTGAATCCCAGAAGTCTGGATAAGTTCCAATTACTTCATCGAAATATTTCTTGCATAATTTCATTAAATGTTTGTAAACTGGAAGGTAATCTTGTCCAAACAAGTGAATTGGCCCAAAGACATAAGCTTTACTCATCTTTTCAAACCTCCGATAACTTTCTTTAATATAAGAGTTGTCGGATAAATATAAATTTACTCTTTTATATTTTTTACATTTATTCAATCCTGCATAAATGTAAGATAGTTATTTTCTTAAGTTAATTTTAAGAGTTTCTCTTGGGTAATCTGTCAATTATTTTTCTAAGTTTTGGTTTTCTTTTAATATTAGGTCATTGGGATTGAATTTTGGGTGTGTGATGACAATTAGTTCTAAGATTTTTTCTGGTTTTTTTAAATAATGCCACGTGTTTTTTGGTATTGGTATTATGTCTCCTTCTTTAATGCTAATTGTTTCTTTTCCGATTACTATTTGGCCTTCGCCTTTTTCAATATAATAAACTTCTTCCATTTCTTTGTGTAAGTGTGTTTTTGATTCGCCTGTAACAATGTCGTGTGCAATACTTAAGTTTTTGGAGTTGTATAGTTCTCTTAGTAATCCGCAGGGGTCTTCTTTAGGTTTAACATCTAACTTATTTATTTTTTTAATCATCTTCTCACTAACATATTAATTAGAGTATTAACTAATAAAGTTTTCTTTTTTATCTGTACATTAGTATGTTTTGTATTCTTTCTTTGTTTCAATCTTGTTTAATAAGTTGTTTGATAATAAAATTATGGTTTGGCTGGTTTTTATGAGTGATGATTATTTCATGGATTTGGCGAACTCTGAGGGTGAAAAAGCTTTGAAGCGAGGGATTATCCCGCTGGTTGTGTCATAGCAAGAGATGGTAAGGTCTTAGTTAAAGCTTCTAGTATGGGTATTACAAAGAGTGATGCTACAGCGCATGCAGAATTACTGGCTATTAGTGAAACTTGTAAAAAGTTGGGTTCAAGAAAGTTAACTGGTTGTGTTTTGTATGTAAACATTGAACCATGTTTGATGTGTGCTGAGGCTATAGTTCGCACTAAAATAAGTAAGGTTTTTTATGGCACTGAACACAAAGAATATGGAAACAAGAAAACTTTTGATATTCTAAAACAGAATGGATTAGTCCAAAATACTGTGGTTGTAAGTGGTTTACAAAAAGAAAAAGCTTCAGAACTGTTAAACCTTTTCTTGGAAAGAAGTAGTTAGGGTCTTCTGGCTCGTTTTTCCTTTTATGTTATTGTGATTGCTCCGGCTACAATTAAAATTATTGCTATTATTTTTAGTAGAATGGTTTTTCTGCCTATTTCTTCTTTTAGTATTTTTGGGAAGAACAAGCTTAGGATTATTGCGAAGGCTAGGACAAAGAATGGTTGTGTTGCTGTTAGAGAGGTTACTAGTGAGACAAATCCAATTGACATTGCTGTAACTGAAATGAAGTCTCCTGTTATTCCAATTGATTCTGCTATCCCCATGAATCCAAAAGCTTTCCAGGTTTTTTGTTTAATTAGTTGTTTTATGTCTGGTAATATTAGGAATATTATTGGGATTATGGTTAGGAACATTCCAATTTTTATGTAAGAGAAGATAGTCCAAAAGTCTGCAAAGTTTAATAAGTATTTTATTATTATTGCTTCTATTGCCCAGGTTGTTGCTGCTAGAATCATTAACCAGAATCCTTTGCCAAAGTTTAATTTTAATTTTCTTGCTGAGGAGATAAGTATTGCTCCAATAATTAGGAATGTTATTCCAAGGTATTTTATTGGTGTAAAGATTTCTCCAAGGAAGATTGCTGCAAGAATTGTGATAAACACTGGCCCTAGATAGTACAAGGGAATTACTGTTGAAAGTTCTTCTATTTGAAGTGCTTTAAAGTAAAAGGTGAATGATGATATAATGAATGCTCCTGCAACAAAAGCTAAGATAATGTGAAAAATTGACAGGTAAGCGAATCCTTGGAAAAAGAATATGATTAATGCTGAAACCAATCCTAAGATTCCTGCAACTGTGACTGGAAAGAATGGGTTTCTAACAAGTTTACTAACAACATACTTGTCAATAGTGTTTGATGAAGCCCACAAGAAAGCACTTGAAATTGCAAGTAAAGCCCACAACATACTATAGTTTAAATCTTAATGTTTAAGAATTAATTCTTTCCAACCCTTAACAGTGAACTAGTTTTTAAGGGCTCGTTTTTCCTGTAAGGAAAAACTCGCCCAGGCCGGACGCAGAAACAGCTATTATGCTATAACACTAAAATACTAACTCAACCAATACTGTAA
>JBDRCV010000078.1:0-28675 GCA_043821385.1 archaeon
TTAGCTGACGCAATGACTTTCAGCGGAGAAATAAAAGGAATTGTCAGAACAGGAATAACTGGAGAAAAAAGCAGTCCTTTTGCAAGAGCCGCATTCGAACAAACAGTAAAACACTTGCTTGAAGCCGCTTTTAACGGAGAACAAGAATTACTTCAAGGAGTCGTAGAAAACATTATTGCAGGACAACCAATAAAAGTTGGAACCGGCAAAGTCAAACTAGTAATGCAAATAAAAAAGAAGAAAGCCAAAAAGAAGTAAAGGTGAGATAATGGAAGTGGATGAAAGCAAAGAAATAAGGCGTGCAGTAGACACTGGAAAAGTGGTTTTTGGAGCAAAAAACGCTGAGAAAACCATTTTAAAAGATAACGCTCAATTAATTGTTACAAGCAACAACATTCCAAAACCAATTAAAGAAAAATTATCCCACATAGCAAAAATTTCCGCGATAAACGTTTATGAATTCAACGGCAACAGCACAGAACTAGGAAGTGTTTGCGGAAAACCGTTTGCAGTAAGCGCTTTAAGCGTTTTAGACACGGGCAAATCAAAATTAATGACAATAGCAAAAACAGTGAAAAAAAATGAAGTTAAGTAACATTCACCTGCAATACATTAATGCCTTACACCTTACAACAGGAGTGATTGTAAGAGATTGCTTAATTGACAACGAGGAAAACATTTTCTTTCTTGCAAGCGAGAAAGACTTCCCAATAATAATTGCCAACAAAGGAGAAAAATTAAGGCAATTACAAAAAAAATTAAACAAAAAAATTGAAGTTTATTGCTTTAAAAAAACCCCTGAAAGTTTTTTGATAAACGCTTTCAAAAACATTAAGTTTAAAGAAGTAAAAGCAAACAAAGAAGAAATAACAACCAAAGTAGACATTGAAAACAAGAAAAAGTTTTTGGAAAACCAAAACAAGTTAAAAAAAATAAAGTTTATTTTAGACAAAAAATACGGAATAAAAAGTTTGAAAGTAAAAGAAGAATATTAGGTGGATTTTATGGCTAGTGGAGAATTTTCTGCAAGACAACAAGAAAAAAACAGAGTCAAGTGGAAGAAAAAACACAGAAAAGAAAAACAAAGAAAAGTCCGAAACAAGAAAAAGAACAAAGTAGGATTACTTGAGGGCTCCCCACAAGGCCGAGGAATAGTCATAGGAAAAAGAGGAGTACCAGCAAAACAACCAAACTCCGGCATAAGAAAATGTGTCAGAGTACAATTAATAAAAAACGGTAAACAATTAACTGCACTAGCACCAAAAGACGGAGCAATAAAATTTATTGACGAACACGACGAAGTCATAGTTGAAGGAATAGGCGGAAGTCAAGGCGGACCCAAAGGAGACTTATGGGGCGTGAAATTCCGTGTCATAAAAGTAAACAACCAAGCCCTAGAAGTGCTTAGAACTGGAAAGAAAGAAAAAGTTAAGAGGTAATTATAGTGGAAAAAACTAATTTAAAACTTTTTGACAAATGGGACGAAAAAGACGTTAAAGTAAACGATGTAAGTTTAAGCAAGTACTTGAACCTGCAAAATAAAAGAATTCCTCACTCTTTTGGAAAACACGCAAAAAAAAGATTCGAGAAATCAGAAGTAAGCATTGTTGAAAGACTAGTAAACAAGTTAATGCGTTCAGGACAAGGAAAAAGAAAGTTAAGCGGAAAATACATTAGAGGCAGAGGCAATACTGGAAAAAAATTAAAAGCCATGAAAATAGTTGAAACTACTTTCGAAAAAATTGAAAAACAAACCAAACAAAACCCATTACAAGTACTAGTTAAAGCAATAGAACACAGTGCTCCAAGAGAAGACACTACAAGACTAAAAAAAGGCGGAATAAGTTACACGCTTTCAGTTGACGTCAGCCCACAAAAAAGAGTGGACGAAGCAATCAAAAACTTAAGTTTGGCAGCTTTTGCTTCAAGCTTTAACAATAAAACTGCAGTCAGTGACGCACTAGCAAAAGAATTAATTCTGGCATCAAAAGAAGACGCTCAAAGTTTTAGTGTTAAACGAAGAGACGAAATTGAAAGAATAGCAAAAAGTTCAAGGTAGCTGATTTTATGGGCAAAAGAGAACAAATGGTAAAGTTGGCTGAAAAGCTAATGTACGACAGAGAAAACATTAGAAACATCGGAATAGTTGCACACATCGACCATGGAAAATGTGTCAGCAAAGACACTCAAATTTATTTTTCTAGTGGAAGACTAGAAAACGCAGAAAACGTTTTCAAGAAAGCAGAAAAAGCAGGAAAAAAAGTTAAAGAAAATAAGAATGAAGTCATTTTTGACGTAAAAAATCAAGACTTTAAAGTTATAAGTTTTAACAAAAACAAAAAAGAAATAGAAGAAAAAAGAATCACTCACGCTTGGAAATTAAAAGCAAACGAACCACTAGTAAAACTGACACTATCAAACGGTTTGAACATTAAGACAACTTCAGAACACAAGTATTTAACAGTAAATGAAGAAGGAAAAATAGTGGAAAAAGAAGCTTCAAAGTTAAAAGAAAAAGAATTTATTTTAAGCCCGAAAAAAGTTGAGATTGGTGCATTAAACCCTGAAAAAAAAGAGAACCAAGCAATAGTTATTAAGAAAGAATTAGTCAAAGAAAAAGAAGTATACGATTTCACAATAGAAGACAACCATAACTTTATAGGAAACGGTTGTGTTATACATAATACGACTTTAACAGACAACTTGATTGCTTGTGCGGGATTGATTTCACAAGAGTTAGCTGGACAACAATGTTTTATGGATTCATATCATTTAGAGCAGGAAAGAGGAATAACAATTAACGCGGCAAACATTTCAATTGTTTACAAGCCAAGTGAAACCGAACACTTAATTAACATTATTGACACTCCAGGACACGTTGACTTTGGAGGAGACGTAATAAGAGCAATGAGAGCAGTTGACGGAGTAATATTGGTAGTGGATTCAGTTGAAGGAGTAATGCCTCAAACTGAAACAGTAATCAAGCAAGCTTTAAGAGAAAAAGTTAAACCAGTATTGTTTATCAACAAAGTTGACAGAATCATAACTGAATTACAGTTAACGCAAGAACAAATGCAGGAAAGGTTTGTGAAAACCATTGCAAAAGTTAACACTTTAATTGAAAAAAATGCTCCAAAAGAATTCAAAGACGAATGGAAAGTAAACGTTGCCAACGGAAGTGTAGCTTTTGGTTCAGGAGTAAAAAACTGGGGTTTGTCAGCAAAAACCATGAAAGCAAGCAATATCGGGTTTAAAGAAGTATACGATTACTGTAAAGAAGACAGGCAAAAAGAATTAGCAGAAAAAAGTCCAGTACACAAAGCAGTATTAGACATGGCTTTAGAACACTTACCTAACCCTTTAAACGCCCAAAAGTACAGGATTCCAACAATTTGGGGTGGAGAACTGGAAAGCGAAGAAGGCAAAGACATGCTGAATTGCAATGAGAAAGGAATTGTTACAATGATGGTAACAGACATTACTGTTGACTCGCATGCAGGAGACGTTGCCACAGGCAGAGTTTACTCTGGAACACTAAAAAAAGGAGTAAAATTAAATCTTATAACTTTACAAAAAGAAGCACAAATACAACAAGTTGCAATATTCATGGGGCCTGAAAGAGTTCCAGTTGACGAAGTTCCGGCAGGAAACATTGCTTCAATTATTGGATTAAAAGAAGTTTTTGCAGGAGAAACAATTTCAAGCAAAGAAATTCAAACTTTTGAAACCTTTAAATCCAGCGCTGAACCAGTCATGACAATTTCAGTTGAAGCAAAAAGCACTAAAGACTTACCAAAATTAATTGAAGTTATAAAACAAATAACAAAAGAAGACCCAAACATTCGAGCCAGTATTAACCAGGAAACAGGAGAACACTTGCTTTCAGGAATGGGCGAACTACATTTAGAAATAACACAATACCGAATCGATCACGATCATAAAATTCCAATTCAAGTCAGTCCACCAATAGTAGTTTATCATGAAGCAATTCAAAAGAAAAGTCAAACACTGGAAGGAAAAAGTCCAAATAAACATAACAAGTTTAAAATTTACGTTGAACCAATTCCTGCAGAAATTTTTGAAAAGTTAGTTGAAGCAAAAATTGACGCTCACATTAGGCCAAAAGACAAGCATTTAATGGCAAAACTAGTTGAATGTGGTTTCTCAAACGATGACGCTAAAAGCACTTGGGCAGTACACAACAACTGCGTTCTAATTAATTCAACGAGAGGAATTCAAGCATTAACTGAAATTAAAGAACTAGTAATTCAAGGATTTGAAGACGCAGTAAACCAAGGACCATTAGCAATGGAAAAAGCTTCAGGAGTAACAGTAGTATTAGAAGACGCTAAACTGCATGAAGATTCAATTCACAGAGGGCCGGCACAAGTACTGCCAGCAATAACCAGAACCATTTATGCCTGCATGCTAATGTCAAACCCAGTATTATTAGAACCAAAACAAACTTTGAGTATTACTGTACCACAAGATTATTTGGGCGCAGTTTCAAAAGAATTAGGTTCAAGAAGAACTCAAATAAATGAAATGAGAACTGAAGGAGAAGAAAGCATTATTACTGCTAAAGCTCCAGTAAAAGAATTAATTGGATTCAGTCAAAGCATTAGAAGCGCAACTCAAGGCAGAGCAATCTGGACTGCAGAATACTCTGGCTATGAACAATTACCAAGAGAATTACAAAACCAAGTTGTAAGAGAAATAAGAAAAAGAAAAGGCGTTGGAGAAGAACCAAAAAAACCAGAAGACTTTTTAGATTAATTTAGATTAAAATAAAAAAGGAATACTTTTAAATACCTTCGGTTAAGGTAATTATAATATAATAATTATATGTTTTCTTTAAATTTTTTTCGTTTCATTTTGGAGGTGTAGATTATGGCAGAAAAACAACACATGAACTTAGTCTTTATAGGACACGTTGACCACGGCAAGTCAACTTTAGTCGGAAGACTATTATACGATTCAGGCAGCCTGTCAGAACAACAATATAGAAAACTAAAAGAAGAAGCAGAATCAAGAGGAAAAGGAACTTTTGCTTTCGCTTACGCTATGGATAACTTAAAAGAAGAAAGAGAAAGAGGAGTAACCATTGACGTTGCTTACAAAAAATTTGCTGGAAAAAAACATGATTTTACAATTATTGATGCTCCAGGCCACCAAGACTATGTCAAAAACATGGTTACCGGAACAAGCCAGGCAGACGCAGCAGTACTAGTTGTTGCAGCAAAAGAAGGATTACAACCACAAACTAAAGAACACGCTTTCCTAGCACAAGTAATGGGAATAAGACAATTAATTGTTGCAATAAACAAGATGGATGAAGTAGGCTTCGAAGAAAAAAGATATAATGAAATTAAAGAAGACTTAACAAAACTTTTAACTGGAGTCGGTTATAAAGCAGAACAATTAAGATTTATTCCAGTTTCAGCTTGGTTAGGCGACAACGTTGTAAAAAAATCAGAAAAACTAGCATGGTATAAAGGAACTCCATTAATAGAAGCTTTAGACGAATTTGTTGCTCCATCAAAACCAACAGACAAAGCTTTAAGACTACCAATTCAAGACGTTTACACAATTAAAGGAGTCGGCACTGTTCCAGTTGGAAGAGTTGAAACAGGAGTAATGAAACCAGGAGACAAAGTAATTTTTGCTCCACACAACAAACTAGGAGAAATTAAAACAATTGAAATGCACCACGAACAATTACCTCAAGCTAACCCTGGAGACCAAGTAGGGTTTAATGTTAGAGGAATTGGAAAAGACGACGTTAAAAGAGGAGACGTTGTAGGACACGTAAACAACCCTCCAACAGTTGTTGAAGAGTTTACAGCTCAAATAGTTGTTTTAAACCATCCAACCGCAATAGCTGTCGGTTACACTCCAGTATTTCACGCTCACACAGCACAAGTAAGTTGTACTTTCACAGAATTACAGAAAAAACTGGACCCAAAAACAGGCCAAACAAAAGAAGAAAACCCAAAGTTTTTGAAAACCGGAGACGCAGCAATAGTTAAAGTAAAACCATTACAGCCATTAGTTTTAGAAAAATACAAGGAATTCCCTCAATTAGGCAGATTTGCAATCAGAGACATGGGAAAAACAGTTGCAGCTGGAATGGTAATAGACATAGTACCAAAAAAGAAGTAGTTTTTTACTTCTTTTTTTATTTATTTTTGGAGATTTTTTATGCAGAAAGCTCGAATAACCTTAACAAGTACTGATTACAAAAGGTTAACCGAAATCAGCGAAAAAATCATTGACGTAGCGAAACGAACAGGCGTAAAACACTCTGGAAGCATTCCACTGCCAACCAAAAAAATGGTTATTCCAACAAGAAAAAGCCCTTGCGGCGGTGGAACAGAAACCTACGAGAAATGGCAGATGAGAGTGCATAAAAGATTGATTGATATACAAGCAGACGAAAGAACTTTAAGAAGAATCATGCGAGTAGAAATTCCGGACAGAGTTCACGTTGAAATTGACTTGAAAGAGTAAAACTATTTTTTGCTTCCAGAACCTTTTTGAACATGTCTTTTTTTGAATCTTCTAACACCTAGAGCTCCAGCCCCAAAAGCATATGCCCCTGCCCCTGCAACACCACCATATTTTACGCCTTTAGCAGTTTTACCAAACCCAGTTGTTGGCACTTGTAGTCTAAAAGTTTTAAGTGCTTCTGCCCCAATATGATTCCAGCCAATAATATAAGTATTAGTTGTTTTATTATAATTTGTTCCAAGAGCGTCTTTTTTGAAAATAATCGTTGGCTTTGGATCCCCTTTAACTTTGTGAGTCATTTCAATGCTTTTACGCATTTGATTTTGAAGCATGTTAAAATGTTGTTCAAAAGCAGTGTGTTGTGAAGCAGTAAAACCACCAATTGCTGCCCCCATAAATCCAACCAATACTGCACGTTTAATTCTTTTTGGAATTAATCTCATTAAATCTCACCTCACTAATTATAACAATAAATATAAGTTTCTCAGGCTATTTAAATACTTCCATACATATTTAATTATGACTTTCGAATTATTTGAGCATAAAGCTGATGTTGGAATTAAGGGAACTGGAAAGACTTTAGAAGAAGCTTTTCAGGAAGCAGGCAAAGCCTTGTTTTCAATTATGACTGACATTAAAAAAGTTGGGAAAAAAAAGAGTTTTGAGTTTGAAGTTAACGCAGATAACATGAGTGAATTGTTTATTGAATTCTTGAATGAATTGTTGAGTTTGAAAGACTTAAAGGAAAGCTTTTTTAGTGACTTTAAAGTTAAATTAATGGTTACTGGCAGAGGTTACAACTTGGAAGGAAAAGCTTTCGGAGAAAAAATTAACTTGAAAAAGCATTCAGTTAAAACTGAAGTTAAAGGAGCAACTTACAGCCAGTTAAAAGTTGAAAAAGAAAAAGAATTTTTTACAGCAGAGTGCATTGTTGATGTTTAAAAAGAAATTAAATTTAAAAGTTGAAAGAAGACAGTTATGGTGGTTTGTTTTACTGATTATAACGATTGTAGTTTTAATTATTGCTAGTTTAAGCGGGCAAGAAGCCCAGTCATGCCAAACTGACAGTAACTGCAGTTTTGTTAAAGGACTTCAAGAAATAGTTTGCGTTAACAACGTTTTCTCTAGTTCAAATTTAAGCGAGCAAGGCTTTGAATGCAAGTGCATAAATAACCACTGTGAAAAAGAAAGCAACCTATTTAATTAAAGTTAAAGTTTACTTACCCTTACTAAAATGTTTCCATCAAATTCTTCCACAAAAATTTTTTCTTTTGCTTTAAGCTTTAGTTTTTTTGCGATTTTGGCAGGAATTATTGCAGCAATACTGTTGCCAATTCTTACAAGTCTTCTTTCTTCAGCTTTAGCTTTCTGCATAGATTCAAGTTTCTTCATTATTTCTTCAGAAAACCAAGTTTCGCCACAATTACCACATTTAAAAGCTTCAGCTTTAATTCCTGGCTCGAATTCATCCAATATCTTGCGAAGTTTTCCTTTCTCGCAAAAAGGACACTTTTCTTTTTCCATCTTTTTTCACCTTCTCTTATTCCAGTAAGCAGTTACAACAAAACACTTTTCCCCACGATTCTTCCAAACAACTATTAGTTCTCCTTTCCTATATTTCTTCCTACTCTTGTACTTATTAGGTTTTTCATTCAAAACTCTTTTACCAGTTTCAATGCAACTGATTGTTAAGTCAGTATCAATTTCTTTGTCTTTCCGGTAATGTTTGCTGAAAAAAAACTGCTTTCTCAAAACCAAACCACCCGCTAACAATAATATATATTAATACTAACACATATAAATACCTAACGTTTTCTGTTTTAAAAGCCTTAAAGAATGCAACCAAAACAAATAAGAAAACTAGGCATAATAATATTCATAGAAAATTGGTGATGGCATTGACTGAATTAAAAGAGTTAAGAAAGAATGTCTGGCAGTTAGAGAAAACTGGTGAAATGACTGTTCCTGCAGTAATTTACGCTGACAAACCAATAATTAATACTTTGATTGAAGAAGAAAAAAGTGAATGGAGTTCTTTAAGACAGTTAAAGAATGCAGCAGAATTACCTGGATTAGTGGAAAGAATTGTTGGTTTAGCAGACATTCACCCAGGTTACGGTGCACCCATTGGTTCTTTGATTGCATCAGATTTAAATGAAGGAGTAATAACTTTCGCGTTCTCAGGCTTTGACTTAAACTGTGGCCTCAACACAATTAAAACCCCTTTAACTTTAAAAGAAGTTGAAAAAAGAAAAGAAAGCTTAGCTGAAGCCTTGTTTCAAAAAATTCCTGCCGGACTAGGAGTTAAAGGCAAATTAAGTTTAAGTTTACAGGAAATAGATGAAGTCATAGTTAAGGGTTCAAAGTTTGTTGTAGACAAAGGCTTTGGATTAAAAGAAGACTTAGAGTTTACAGAAGAAAAAGGCCGAATGGCTGGAGCGATATCAGAAAACATTTCAGTTAAAGCAAAACAAAGACAGTTTAAGCAGGTTGGAACTTTAGGCAGTGGAAACCATTACTTGGAAGTGCAGGTAGTTGAAAAAGTTTTTGATGAAACAACAGCTAAAGCTTTTGGTTTAAGTTTAGGGCAGATTCTTGTAAGCTTACATTGTGGTTCCAGAGCTTTAGGACACCAGACTGGAATGGATTACTTGAAAATTCTTGCAGAAGCAACCAGAAAATATGGGGTAAAGATTAAAGACAAGGAATTGGTTTGTGCGCCAATAAACAGTGTTGAAGGCCAGAAATATTTTAGTGCAATTAAAGGAGCAACAAACACTGCTTTTGCTAACAGGCAAGTTTTAACTCACTTGACAAGAGAAGTTTTAAGCAAGGAAATGGGGTTAAGTGAAAAAGAAGTTAGCCTGCTTTATGGAATAGGGCATAACACTGCAAAGATTGAAGAACATGAAATTAATGGAAAGAAAAAGAAAGTCTTAATTCAAAGGAAAGGCAGTACGAGAGCTTTTGGACCAGGAAGAAAAGAATTACCTGAAGCTTACTTGAACGCAGGACAACCAGTATTAGTTGGAGGCAGCATGGGAACTTCAAGCTATATTCTAGCAGGAACAGAACTAGCGATGAAGGAAACTTTTGGTAGCGCGATTCATGGTGCTGGAAGAGCAATGTCTAGAGTTAAAGCAAATAAAGAATGGCGTGGAAGTGATGTTATAACTGACCTCAAGAAGAAGGGGATAGTGATTAAAGGACACTCATTGAAGGGAATAGCTGAAGAAGCACCAAAAGCTTACAAGCCAATAGAAGAAGTAGTAAACGTAATGGACAGTACAGGAATTGCTAGAAAAGTAGTTGAAGTAAGGCCGTTAATAAGTATTAAAGGGTGATAAAATGATTCCATTTGAAAATGTTAAAGTTTTAATTGAAGGATGGGAATAGAAGAAGCAGTTGAGTTTGCAAGGAAAACTGAAGCAGAACTAGTTATTCCGATGCACTATGATAGTCCTAATTATCCTGCAAGCCCAGAAGAATTCAAGGAAAAGGCTTTAAGATTAAACGTGAAAATAATGAAAAACAAGGAAGAAATTGAAGTCATATAACCGCCCAAAATGCAGTAATTAAAGCCAAATAACCAATTTTCTTCGCAAAATTACCGCGCAAAATCTCGAACTAAGAAAAGCTTACCCAAAGTATTTTGCTGACACTGCAGAACTTTGCATTACCTGCAAAAAATATTAAACAAGAACCAAAATAAGGAAAGAGCAATTAGAACTGCAAACTGAACACAATCTATCAAAAAGCTTTTCTTTAAAAATTCTTTTCCAGTTTATAATCATATGATTCCATTTGAAAACGTTAAAGTTTTAATTGAAGGAAAACATGATCCAATAAACGGAAAGATTATAATTGGTTCAACTGTAACTTTGATTAAAGGAGAAAAAAATGTTTTGGTTGACACGGGAGGGTTTGCTAACACAGATCGCATAATAACTGAACTTGAAAAAGAAGGCTTGAAACCAGAAGAAATTGACATTGTTTTTCTAACTCACTTGCATATTGACCATTCAGGAAACGCTAACTTGTTTAGGAATGCAAGAATTTTAATGAAATTTACTTGTTCTCCTTATCCAGGGCAAATTCAAAGACCAAAAGAAGGAACTTTGGAAAGAACAGAGTTAGTTAATGGAACAGAAATAATTAAAGACGTTAAAGTAATTGAATTGCCAGGACATTCAATTGACTTAATTGGATTAATAATTGAAAGTAATAAAGGCAAAGTGGTTATTGCGTCGGATGCTATTAGCAGTGAAGACTGGGTTAACCTTGACAAAAAACCAATGCCCTTTTTTTATAATGCTGAAGAATTTGAGAAAAGCAGGAAAAAAGTTCTAGAAATAGCTGACTATATTATTCCAGGTCACGGGAAAATGTTTAAAGTACAAAAACAATAACTTATACATAATTAACTCCTTTTGCTCCGTGAAGCCAAAGGGAAGGTTTATAAAGGACAGGCAACGCATTATATATTGTTAACTGTAGTTAGTTAAGGAGTGATTCTGTTGAATTTGGGTAGGTTTTTTTTGCTGTTAATTGCTTTAATCTTTATAGTTTTAGCTGCTTCAAGTGTTAGTGCTGATTTAAGCCAGCTTGAATTAAGTTTTGCTGAAGTCAAGTCAACTAGTTATGATTTCTGGAAAAATACTGCTTTTGTTGTTCCCGGCGACAAAGTTCACGTTAGAGCCGGATTGTTTATAGTGCCAAACTATTATGGTGAAAAAGAACCATTTCCTTGGGTTACAACTCAAACTTTTCTTGAAATTTATGGTTTAAACAATAATGGTTCCTGGACTTTAATTAACCAGACTCCAGTTAGAACTAATTACCAGTATATTAATGAAAGCAAGAGGCTTTACTGGTATGACTTAATAACAGTTGACGAGCGTTATGCTGAATATATGGTGATTGTTAACGGTAAAATTAATCGTGATAAAAGTTACAAGAAAAAAAATGCTTTTCTTATCTTTAACACTTTATTGTACCCTTCGCCTGCCTGCAGTGAAGTAAGCGTTAACATTGGTTCAGTTGACTTAATGGAAAACAATGCAATGACTGGAATTCTAACTGTAACTAATAATTCTTTGGAAAGTTTTGTAATTGAAAGCATTACTGTAAGCAATACAAGTAATCTTGCAGGCTTTTATTTTAGTGACTTTGATAACTTGTTAAAAGTTAATGAAACCAGAACCATTAATTTTTTGGTTAAAGCTAACAGTGTTTTACAGGATTCTTTTAGTCAGGCAAACATTAAAGTTACAGGAACTTTTGCTAACGGAAAACATTGTTCTGACAACATTCAAAAAAGTTTTAATTTAACTGTTAGAGATGCTGGCGGAAACGATGGAAATGACGGAGAACAAGGACCTGGCTTTGGAGTTCCGGGAGTGCCAGAAGTACCGGAAGACAATTTAAGTTCTTGTGATAAAGTTAATTTGCATTCACAAGACGTTCAATTAAATGAAGGAACAGAAAAGTTTGTTGACTTTTACTTAGAAAACCTTTCAAGCAAAGACTTTTACGTTAAGTCAATGAGTTCCTGGACTTCAAGCGAAAAACTAAGGTTAGAGTTAATTAATTATGATTTTATTGTTAAAGCAAATTCAAGCGAGAAAGTTACAGTTAAAGTTACCAGTTATCTTGGAGAAAAAGGACTTAATTTAGGTTTTATAAAATTTAATGGTTCAATGGATGGAGAAACCTGTAAGGATAAAACCTTTAACTTTAACATTATTGTAGGCGAGTTAGAGAGTCCGCCGGAAGAAGAACCACCAGTAAAAGAACAACCTTCCTGCAGTAACGTTTTCATTTTAGATAACACTATAACAATTGAAAAAGGAATGAACAATTATCCGTTGGTTGTAATTCAAAACAATTCAGAACAAGATTTTTTTGTTGAATCAGTTAGTGTTTTTGACCAGGATTCAAGAATTAATTCAAGCGTTTACGATTACGACAGTATTTTAAGAGCTAACACTTCAAGCGAATTAAACCTGCATGTTTTTGCTGACAACAGCACTGACTACAGTGATGCTTTTATTATAGTGCAGGCAAGAGGAAATTTTACTGACGGCACAGAGTGTTCTTTTAATGACGTTGGAAGCAAGGCAGTTAAAGTAAACTTTAACGAAACCTTACAACCCAAAACTCCAATTGATTGCAGTAATTTAAAAGTTAACTTTCCAAACAATGTTGTTTTGAAAACTTTAAATGACAGAGTCAGAGTTAACGTTTTCAATCCTTTAGACGTTGACGCTAAAGTTAGTTTGACTTCAAACAAGTATTCTTTAAACCAAAACATTATTTATGTTCCCGCTCAAAGCAATGTTGACACTGACATTATTGTTACCCCAGTAACCGATAATCCAGGAGAAATCTTTGTTGACGTTAAAGCAGGAACATGCAAGTTTAACACTAGGTTTGCCGGCGTTAGAAGCGCTTTGCCTGGGTTAATCTTGTTTTCTAGCCCCCCAGTAACGATTTCTGGAGGCAGTGGAGATGGAGTAATACAAATTGCAGTAAAAAACGAATCCCTTAACGATGAAACAGTTAAAGTTTTCTTTGAAAATCTTCCAAGCAATGCTTTTACCAGTGTCAATGCCATAATTCCTTCAGGAGAAATAAGGGTTTTAAGGATTCCATTAAACTTTAATGTTATAACAGAAAACACTGTCGGCACACTAGTAATTCAAGGTTCAAACCAAAAATTAAAAGCAAACATTAATATTGTGGCTTTAGGCCAAGAACCATTTGAGCCAAGCGAGCCAACTAAACCAGTAAAGCCAGCAGAACCAGTTGAAACAGAAGACGATGAAAAAACACCAAATTATTTGACTGGCTTTATAACTGTCTTGAATAATCCGGGGTTTATAGTGTTATTATTTGTTTTTTTGATAATTGTTGGAATTATTGCCTTTGAAATCAAAGAACATTCTCCAAGACCAATGCCAATGTAAATGTTTTGAAAAGGAATACTATTAAAAATCTTAAAGGATTATAAACATAGTATGCAGAAAAAAGTTTTCTTAGTTTTATTAATTTTTTTAATTTTAATTGTTTTTTCTTTTAGTGTTAACTCTGAAACTATTACCAGCCACCAAATAGAAATAACTGTTAACGAAGCAGGCAACGGAAACGTTACAGAAAAATACGTTTTTGGTTTTTCAAGCGAACTAGATTACGAGGAATTCAAGTTAGCTGCAGAAGAAAACGGGCCAAGTATAAGGTCATGGCAGAAAAGTTTTCCAGAAATATTTCCGCATATTGCAACTTACATTGAAATTGAAAACGTTACCTTAAGCTTTGAGGAAACAGATGAAGTGTTTGTAACTTTATCATACAATTTAATTCCAAGCATTGCCAAAAAAACAAGTGAAACCACTAGAAAAATTCACTGGGATTTAGAAAATGACTTGTTCTCTCAACTAATTACTGCAGGAGCAATAATAGTTCCAGAAAACACTGTCATAAGGATTTTTTTGCCAAGGAATGCAGAAGTTGACAGTGAAACAATTAATCCTACAGCCACAATTAATGACAACCTTATTGAATGGCACGGCTTTATTCAGTCAAACAGGTTAACCTTGAATTACACTACTTTAAAACCAATCAGTCCACCAGTTAACACTGGAGAAATAATTGAAGACATTTTAAACAGTCAGTCAACTTACTTTTTGTTATTGGTTGCAGTAATACTGGTTATTTTGATTGGATGGAAAAGAAAAAACTTGAAAGAAAGAATAGAAGATTATATTGTAGAACACTCTGACTTAAAGCAAG
The DNA here is from genome assembly GCA_043821385.1 of archaeon. Classification (GTDB taxonomy): domain Archaea; phylum Iainarchaeota; class Iainarchaeia; order Iainarchaeales; family JBDRCV01; genus JBDRCV01. The sequence continues at coordinate 14,302 of JBDRCV010000078.1, forward strand.
CTAGAAGAGAAGAAGAACTAGAAGTAGACTTAGACTAATTTTAACGTTTTAAAAGGTAAACGATTGCAATGATTCCTAAAGCCACAGGCCAAAAAGTTTCAATTGAAGCAAGAATAAACCTTGGTAAAACGCTTTGCCAGCCAGTAATATTAAAACCATCTAAACCAAAAATTACTGCAAACAAGATTACAATACCCCAGCCAATGTTTTTAACCATTCAAAACCACAAACAATTAACGCAAAAAACAATTTAAAAGCCTTTTTGTAGAGTGAAAAAGTTATTTTACTGTCTTTTGAAGCCTTTTAAGCTTTAAATTACAGTCAGGGCAGTCAATTAAGTTAAAGCTTGAGGGAAAAGTTTTCTTACAGTTAGGGCACTTTTTCAACCATAAAACCTTCTTTTTTACTTCGTCTCTTAAAATTGACTGAAAACGAATTTTTAGTTTCAGACAATGGTTTTGAATAGAGTAATCATCTGTAAGCAAAACAAAGTTCTTGCCTTCAGCTTGAAAATCTAAAGCTAAAGCCAGAATGCTTTTGTCTGCTTTTGAAAGATTAGAGTTATCTTTTTGAACTTCCAATTCAACTTTTTTCAAGCTTTCTTTTAATGGCTCGGAAACCTTTAATAGTTTGCCGTGAATTAAACCATCAATTCTGTGCCTTGACTCAAAGTCTTTTAATTCAGCTAAAACATCACTTGAAAGATAGTACTCGTTTAAAGCATCAAAACGGAAAGCGGGATTGTTTAACAAAGCTGAAGCGTCAAGCAAGTAATACATTTTATCCCCCCATAAAAGAACTCAAAGAAGTTTGTTTTTCTTCAATAATAGGTTCTTCCTTTATAGTAACTTCTTCCAAGGATTCTTCTTTAACCAAATTATATAAAGAGCTTAAAGGCTTTCTTTTAGGTTTTAAGGAATCTTTTTCTTTTAATTTTAATAGTTCTGAAAAAACTTTTAAGACGTCCTTTGAACCAGGTTTCTTGTTTAAAAGAAAAGCAATTTCCTCTTCACTAAAATTATAATAATAACTTTGCCTTACAGCAGTTAAATGATTAGCAAACATTATTTTAGTAAACGGAAGAAAATAAGAGAAAGCTCTCTTAACAGAACAATGATTTTTTAACGCAATTTTTTCTGCAACCGAATTCTTTTTAGCATTTAAAGCTCTAGCTCTAGAAATCTTTGAAAGAATGGTTGGAAACTGAAAGGAAGTGAAATGAGAGTAATCCCTTGACCTGGAAAAACTCACTCCCGCAGTCATTAAATCATTAGCATACCTTAAGAAACCCCAGTGCTGTCTTCTAATGATTCTGCCCTTAAAAATGTCTGCTTTTGAAAGCCTTTCAAAAGCAGCAGCCAAATCACTTGAATCAGTGTACTGTCTTGGAAGGTTTTCTTCAATCCAACGAAACATTAAGTCATTTGAAACATCTGAAAGAAAAGCAGAATTCCTTGACTCCTTGAAATCCTTGGACTTGAAAACTTTTTTCAACGAATCAAAAACGTTAAAGTTTCTGTCCTTAAAACCAAGGCCTTGAACGTCCTCCAAAGTAATCTTTTTTTCAAACATTAAAGACTGCAAGTCAAGCAACACACTTCTAATGTCTCCTGAAGCATTTTTAGCTAGTTCTTGAATTGAAGTTAAATCATAATCAACATCATATTTCTCGCAAATGTTTTTCAATAACTTTGCAATAGAAAGATAGTTTGGTTTTCGAAAGTTTAAAACCTTGCACTCTAAACGAATGCCTGCAAGATTCTTGTTAGAGTAAATGTCATTAGCAGTTAAAATTATCGGGTTTAAAGAAGTCTTAAGAATCTTGGTTACTGCACCACTACCCCCGCGGTCAACTGAATGCAAGCCATCAATTTCATCCATTAAAATTAAACGCAGGTTACCGTCAAAAGAAGCGTTAACTGCCGCTGAACCAACAATTCTCTCAATTGCTTCCTTGTTTCTAGTGTCAGAAGCATTTAATTCAAGCAAACCCCACTTACATTCTTTAGCTATAAGGTAAGCAAGCAATGTTTTGCCTAAACCATTAGAACCAACAAAAAGCAATGGCTTGATTTTTTTTCCTCTCTCCCACTCTCTAGCCCAAGTTAAAACCTCTTTAACAATCTCACTATTACCAACAAAACCTTCAAGATTTTCAGGCTTGAAAAGTTCAGTGAAAACCAAAGCATTAGAATTATAATCTGGTTGAGTCATAAAATACTCTTAATATAAAACTAATTAAAAGGTATTGTAATGAAAGAAGAAAGCAAAAACCTGTTAGAAGAAACTTATTTAAGAAATGACGGAAAATTGTTTGCTTCCTGGCAAGACATTAAAGTTGGCTGTGAAAAAATAGTTGAAAGTTTAAGAAAAGAAAACTTTAAACCAGACGTGATAGTAGCAATCGGCCGCGGAGGATATATTCCCGGAGTAATAATTTCTCACTTGCTTGAAAACAAGAAATTGTTTACCTTAAAAGTAGAGTTTACTGAAAAAGAAAACACAAGCAATCAAACACTAAAACAAAAACCAGTAATAATTCAAGCAATAAAAGAAAAACTTGAAGGCAAAAAAATTCTTTTAATAGACGACGTTAATGAATCAGGGCAATCAATTCAAACAGTAACAAACTACCTTTTAAAAGAAAAACAAGTCAAAGAAATCAAGACAGGAATTATTCATGAAAAACCTTGGACTAAAAAGAAAGCAGACTTTGTGGGAAAAACAGTTGACGCTTGGGTAGTGCACCCATGGGAGAAATAAAATGATTGAAACTACTTTCACTGTTCTGGGAGCAATTGGATTAATTCTAATTTCAATCGGAGTAATAAGAAAAAAAGGACAAGACTACTTGTTTATTGCCGGCGGCACTTTAGTTTTTGTTTACAGCATTTACGTGCAAAACGCAATCTTTGCCGTCTTACAAGTAGTGTTTGTTCTAGCAGCAGTCTATGACTTGCTTGTAAGAAAAGGAAGGAAAAGAATTACTGGAGAATGAATGCTTTCTGAAGAACAAAAAAAAGTTAAAGAGAAAAAAGTTTAAACTTTCATGATGGTGATTTAAGATAAAAAAATCCAAACGCAGAACTCCAAGAAAAGATAATAAAAGTACTCCAAAACAAGAATAATTACTGTCCAAGAAGGAAGTCAATTAGATAACGCAATTATAGAAATAGTTGCAAGATTAATGGCAGAAGGAGTACATAGAAGTGTTCCTAGAATAAAAGAGCACATTAATGAAAGGAATGTTTCCAAAGACGAATTGTTAACACTCTGTGAACTTGCAATAAATTATTTTCCAAAATTCAAAAAAGATAACGAATTAAGCAACAACATAAGAATATTATTTGAAGCAGCAAAAGCAACAAAAAGTTGAACCAAAACCTTTTAAAAGAGTTTAAACATCTTTTTCTTGATTTGAATGAGTGAAGATTCAGGTATAATGGAAGCAGCAAAAATTATTGTTGAACAAAGAAAAGCAGGAAAAAGCGTTGAAGAATGCAAGCGGCTTTTAAGAGAAAGTAATTTTGATGACAACAAAATTGACACGATTGTAAGCAAAAGCAATCAGTTAATGAGTGGAAGTGCTGAACCAAAACCATTTGTAAAGGCAATGGAAATTCCTGCAGAACCGCCAAGCAAGCCTGAACCAAAACCAGCTTCAACTGAAGACTTAAGAAAAGAAATTTACTCTGAACCAATGGAAAAACCAGTTCCAAGAAGAGAACAAAGATTTCACAGAGAAGAAGAACCAGAGCAAGAAGAATATGACCCCCGCCAACCAAGCGGAGTATTAAGCATTAAACCAAAAAAATATGAAGACAAACCACCAGAAAAACCAAAACAAATACTGCAAGAAAAAACAGAAGTTAAAGCAAGCGAAGTCAAAATAAAACCAGAACCAGTTGAAAGTAAAGGAACAAGTTTTTCAGTTAAAAGCATTGCGGCAGGAAAATTTATTGTCCTAACAACAGTCATTGGATTAATTATTGGAATAATTCTTGGAATAATAGGGTTTGTTACTGGAAACACTTTAGAGTTAGTGGCAAGTTTTAGTGGCATGCTGCCAATGTTAACAGATTTCATGGATTCAGCAATGGCAAACTTAATTCTAACAATTGTTATAGGAATTGCTGGAGGAATAATTACTGGAGTAATAATAATTCTAGTTTACAATAACTTGATTGGAAAGAAAGGCGGAATAAAAGTCAGGTTAGAGGAAAGTTAAATTTTTTCTAACAATTTCTTGTCAAAGTTTAAAGAAACAAGTCTAGTAGCACCTTTTTTTCCACCACGCTGAATTTCGCTTGAAACCAAGTTTAATGACTGCAGTTTGCTTAAAGTAAACCTGAAAGCCCTCTCTTTTAAAGCAACAGCCTGTTTTTCAGAATATTTTTTGAATGCCTTACCTGAAGCCATTGGCTTAGAGTCAAAAACCATTAAAACTTGTTTTTCTGACTCACTTAAATAAGAAATTTTTCTAACCCAGTAAGTATTATCAACCAAATTAATAGCTTCATTCAAGTGGTTTACTGTCACGTTTTTTTCAGAGTGTTTTTCAGCAAGCTTTCCTGCTTTCCACAAACACTCAATTGCAACTCTGGCATCACCGCCTAAACGAAAAGCATGAGCTGCAGCCAAACCAAGAACATCCTTGCTTAAAGCATCAGGAAGAAAAGCTTTAGAAGAACGATGCGAAAGAATTTCCTTTAACTGTTGAACTGAATAAGGTTCAAAAAAAATTGACTGTTCATTCAACCTGCTTTTAACTCTGGGATCAAGAATAGAAAGAAAAGTTAAATCATTTGAAATCAAAATTAAACCCAAGCGTTTTTGAGTTGACTCATTAATTTTTAACAAATCATACAATAGTTTTGAACCATCACTAGTTGAAAGCAATACATCTGCTTCATCTAACACGATTACTGGAATTAATTCTAGTTTGTTTAACTCTGAAGAAAACCTTTCAAACACTTCCATTGAAGAAACTCCTTGCCTTGGAACCACAATTCCTAAAGAATTAGCAATCTTAAACAAAACTGAATGCCTTGACTTTAACTCCATGCAGTTAACAAAAACTGGTTTAGCTCTATCAGAAAACTCTTCCAATTCTCTTAAAATGTATTTAGCTACCACAGTTTTCCCTACACCAGTACCACCATAAAGTAAAAGGTTAACAGGCTTTCTTCCAAGAGTAACAGGCTTTAAAGAATGAACAATTAACTCAACTTCATTATCCCTGAAAGGCAGTTTTTCAGGAACAAAGTCAGGATAAAGCAATTCCTCTTTATCAAAAATAGCAAAATCATCACTAACAGCAAACAAGTTCTTAGGCATATAAAAAGAAATAGAAAAAGAAAATAAAAACTAATTGTTTGATTACCGGCAGCCGGTAATCGAAGGAATTGATTACCGGCAGTGCACTCTCTCTCCAAGCCTTTAAATACTCAAAAAAAAGAGTTGTTATTGGTGATTTGTTATGAAAGTCTGTTCAAGAAAAGAATTGCATGATTTTAGTTTAAATGACTTGGAGGAAAGAAAAAACTGGATTCTGAAAGAAATAGAGGAAACTGAAAGCAAAAAACTATTCCGAAACCAGTTAATTGACACTCTGGCAGTCATTGACAACAAGAAATGGTTTAACACGGAAACAGCAGTGTACGAGCTAGACCTTGTTTTTGAAGAACCAAAATTACACTAATTTTTTAACCAATGCAGGGCTGTTGCCCTGCTACCCCCACCTTATAAAGACTTCAAACAAGGCCAAAGCTTAAAACTTTAATGAAAAACGGTTTAACAAACATTAAAAAGGACTTTTCAACTAAAGATTAAAGTGGATGATGATGTTGACAGCGGCTGAATAATGATGACCCCAATTAACTCTGACACATTAATTTTTCTGGCATAAAACAAGAATGTGGTCTTTTTCAAAAGGACTCAAGTTAACTGTTTGTAAAACCTTAAACTTTTCTTTAAGCAAGTTAACTTCTCTTTCAAAAACCGCATTTATTTCCTTTACAGAGTCAATTGATTTAGCTTTAAAAGAAATCAAGCCAAAACCGTTATCTTTTAAAAAAATAGAGTTTTTCAAGAAAATTTCTGCCTGGTTTCTTTGCGCTATGTCTTGAATTAAAACATCAAATTTTCCATTAAACAAATCAGAATAATTTTGCGGGCTACTGGCATTTTCAAGCAAAGGCTGTAAATTATTTCTCTTACTACATAATTTAATATATTCTTGCATGGCTTTCGGCGAGAAATCCAAACCAACAATTAAACCTTTTTCGCCAACAATGTCACTTAAATGACTGCAGGTAGTACCTTCAGCACAACCCAAATAAAGAATGCTTGAACCTGGTTTAACCGGAAAATCTTTTAATCCTTTTTTGATTCCGGCAGCAAGCTTGGAGTGAAAAGGATCCCACTTACGGTATTCAATGTCATTAAAAGTAAACAATTTTTCGCCATAAACTCTTACACCTTTAACTTTATTCAAAGTAAGCAAGTGTTTTTCAAACTGCCAAACACCTGGAAAAATTTCTTTTAAATCCATAAAACAACAACTTTCTTTTCTCTTTAAAACCGCTTTCCTCTATCCTTAAACCTGCTTTTTCTTTTTCCACCGTCTTTAAATTTATTTTCTCTTTTTCCACCATCTTTAAACCGATTTTCTTTTTTTCCCTTGAACTTAAACGAACCATCTCTCTTTCCTTTAAACCCAAACGAACCCTCTTTTTTTTCACCGTCTTTAAAAGTGCTTCCAAACCCTCCTTCTCTTTTTCTTGGAAAACTTGGTGCGCCATCACGTCTTCTTGGAAAACTAGATCCACTATCTCTTCCCCTTGAAAAACTAGATCCACCACCACTCCTTCTTGGAAAACCAGAACCACTACCACTCCTTCTTGGATGGTCAAACCCGCCTTCTCTTCTTCTGGGATAATTAGATGCTCCTTCTCTTTTTTCACCGTCTTTAAACTTGTTATCACTTCTTTCCCTCGGCTTAAAAGAACCATCACTCCCCCCACGGAATCTACCAGAACCACCACTTCGCCCTTGATAACCACCAGAGCTACCACTTCGCCCTTGATAACCACCAGAGCTACCACTTCGCCCTTGATAACCACCAGAGCTACCACTTCGCCCTTGATAACCACCAGAACCACCAGAGCTACCACGCCTTCCCTGATAACCCCCAGAACCTTCTCTTCTTACTTGGGACTTAAACTTGTTTTCTCTTTTTTCAACTTCATTAAATGCATTTTCTTTTTTTTCTTCTTTTTCAGTAAACGTGCTTTCTTTTTTTACTTTAGCTGACTGCAGTTTTTCTGACCTTTCAGCCAAACTCTTTTCAAGGTTTTTGTCAATTTTTTTATCACCAAAAAAATCTTCTTTTAAAGCAAGAGAAATTTTTGCGGCAAGACTTCTAGAAAACTTTCCTCTCTGAGTTAAAGGCAACTTCTTTAATTCAGAATGCTGAAACAAAAAACCATACTTTGGTGGACTAGAGCCTTTACGCAAGTGCTTGAATAAAGCTTTTTCTGCTCCAAGAATCTGAATTGTTGAAGAAGGCATTAACGTAAGCCTTCTTAAACTGCCAGTGTGAGCAAGCATTCTGGCAGCAATCAAGGGTTGAGCAAGAGAAGAAAAATTTGGTGACAGTAAAGTCATTTGTTTTTCAACAAATTTTTCCAAACTAACTTTTTCTTTTAACACGTTTAAAACGTTTTTAGCCAGCATGACTAATTGTTTCTCGCTTTCAGAATCAAGGGCTGAACCAACAGAGTCTTTTGCTGCAAGCAGAATTTTTTCAGTTAGTTCATCGTTTTCAGTTAACTTTTTTAAAGAAGATTTTGAAAGGTTTTCTCGGTTTCCAAGGCAAATTATTTTTGCAAGCTTTTCTTCTTCAACAAAGTCAAACAATTCAGGAAAATGCATTCCATACCAAGAATTAATTCTTTCAATCAAAGTGTTAATAATAATATTAAATTCATCTAATGACTTAACAGCTTGTGCTACCTGATGTTCTAAAGTGAAAGCATTCTGTAACCTTTCAGTAGTCAACTGCCTTAAATCTTGTTTTAACAAACTCATTTAAAAACCTCATTCAAAAAATCGCAATAACTTTATTTAAAAACATTTACAATTACTTGATTATAAGTATTATACCTAATTAAAGGGTTTTAAAATGAATAGTAAAGAATTTTTGAAAGAATTTCAAGCATTTTTAAGCGATAAAGGCTTTATTTACGGTCCAGAACCAGAAATCTATGGTGGAATAGCAGGATTCTATACTTACGGGCCTTTAGGCAAAAAATTAAAGAACCGGCTGGAAAACACTCTAAGAATAGAATTTGAGAAAAAAGGTTTCTGGGAAATAGAAACACCAATAATCGTGCCAGAAATTGTCTGGAAGGCTTCAGGGCATTTAGACAGCTTTAACGACCCAATCATTTTATGCGGGAAATGCAAGGCAAGCTTTAACGCAGAAAAATTAATTGAAGAATTAATTAAAGAAAACGCCGGCGGGTTAAAAGACCAAGAATTACTTGAAAAAATTAAGTCAAACAATTTAAAGTGTCCTTCCTGCAAGGGAAACTTTGAAGACAAAATTGAAAGGCATTCACTAATGATGAAAACCACAATCGGGTTAAACACTACAACTTTTAACAGGCCTGAAACAGCAACAGTAACTTATTTGCCGTTCAAGCGATACGAAAAGTTTTTCAGAGATAAGTTACCTTTCAGCGTGTTTCAGATTGGAAAATCTTTCAGGAACGAAATTGCTCCAAGACAGTTAACTGTTAGGGGAAGAGAGTTTACGCAGGCAGAAGCACAAATTTTTTTAACAAAAAAAATGAAAGAAAACTGGCCAGAGTTTGAGAAAATAAAAGAAACCAAACTACCATTAATTCCAGCAGTAAACCAAAAAGAAGACAAAATGGAAGTTTCAAACTTAACTGTAAACGATGCATTAAACAAGAAACTATTTTCATCAAAAGCTTACGCTTGGACAGTGTGGTTTGCTTTTAACTTGTTTAAAGAAATAGGTTTTGAAGACAAAGACTTAAGGTTAAGACAGCATAAGGAAGACGAGAAAGCTTTTTATGCTTTGAGTGCATGGGACTTAGAAATAAAGTTTCGCTCTTATGGCTGGATTGAATGCTGTGGAATCCATGACAGAGGAGACTATGACTTAAAACAACACGAAAAGTTTTCAAAAACAAAACTACAAGTTAAAGACGAGGAAGGCAAAGACTTTACACCACAAGTTTTAGAAATAGCTTTTGGAACTGACAGGCCGTTACTTGCCTTACTGGATAAAGCTTTTGAAAAAAGAATTGAAGACGAGAAAAGAATATTGTTAAAACTGCCTTTAAAGTTAACTCCAATAGACATAGCAATACTGCCTTTAGTTAACAAGGACGGAGTAAAAGAAAAAGCCTTAGAAGTTTTCGAGAAATTAAACTGTTGTTATAAAACAGTTTTCGATGACTCGGGAAGTATTGGAAGAAGGTATGCAAGACAAGACTCAATCGGCACGGCTTTCTGCATAACAATAGATTATGAAAGCAAGAAAAACGATGACGTAACCTTAAGACACCGTGACTCAATGAAACAAGAAAGAATCAAAATAAGTGAATTACAAAACTTGATTTTTAAAAAAATTTATTGTGAGTAAAATGATTAAAAGACCAGAATTTAAAACACCAAAAGCAAGAATACATTTAAACTTAATTAGAAGAGCTTTAAACGATTCAAAGAAAAAAAAAGAACTTATGTCAAGAATGCAAGAACGGCTTGACAGAAATAAGATTAGATTACATGAATTGAGTGAAAAAATAAAAGGGGAAATGAAAAACCCAGACCCAATTAAGTTTGAACAAGCAGTAATGATATTAGATACAGCAATAGCACTAACAATATTATCTGCTTTAAAAAACAGAAAACAGTTTTTAGAAACAAGAGTATTGGATTATGATATAATGGCTCACCAAGCAGAACAAACACTCTACGACCTAAAAAACAGGCCCAAAAACAATCTTGCAAAAGAAGTTGAAGCCGCTTTAGAATTACATAAAGAATACCTTGAATTAGAAAAATTAATGCTAACTAAAAAGTTTTGGAAATAAAAACTATTTCTTTAACATTTCCTTTAAAAACATTATTTTAGAAAAACTTACTGTGAATGAGTCATGATTACAAAAAGAATCCAAAAAAAGGCAAACACATTAACAACAATGGCAGGATTACTTAATGCAAGTAAATCTAGTTATCCAAAAATTGAAAGAATTCAAAAAATAATGATGGAAAGAAAGTTAAGAATTGAAGCAGCAAATAAAAGGCTGGTAAGCGAGATTCTTGAATTAAAAGAAAAAACAGATGAACAGGACAAAAAACTGGAGATAAAAGCAAGAATACAAAAATTAAGAAAAGAAAGAATGAAAAAAGTTCCAGAACAAGTAAAAGATTCAGAGAGAAGAAAAACAGTTAACGGTTTACGGGATTTGGGTAAATCAGAGCATCCAACAGCAAGAATTGTTAGAAACATTTTTGAAATAACTGAAAAAGAAAACGAGATAAACAAAAAACTGCTTAGATTCAATGAAAACAAACTAGAACTTTTATTGCTTGAAGGAATGGAAAAGCATTTAAAAGGAGAAAGTAATAATGCAGAAATAGAAGAAATAACTAAATTAAGGAAGAGTATTGAAAAAATAAGTCAAGAAACAGTTAAACAAATTAAGCAAGAAAATCCAAAAAGAGATATTGGCAAGATTATACAAAGCGATGAAAGCATTATTTGGTGTGCTGAAGTCATTCAGCTAGCAAGACAATATGAAAGAATTCTAAGAAACTTAAAAACTTAACTACTTTAACCTTTCCTTCAAACCAGAAAAAGTATATATTTATATATCTTTTTGATATCTATTTGATAGGTGATTATAATGGTTGGAAGTGAAACTTTAGTTAGGTTAGAACCAGCTCAAGAGATAATTATTGACAGACTTACAAAAACTGGTTTATTCAAAACTAAAAGTGAAGTGATTAGAGCAAGTATTCTAGAGTTAGGAAAGGAATACCACGTTTTCAAGAGTGTTCAAGACATAGAAGATGAGATGGTTGTAAGAAAAATGCAAAAAATTGACAAAGATATTAAGAAAGGCAAAAGAAAAGTGTTAACTGAAAAACAAGTGAAGAAAAAGTACGGGTTTAGGTAATTCACTTGTTTAGGCTCACATTTGATAAAGATTGGGACAAATACTTTTTAAAACTTGACAAGCAAGCACAAAAAAGAATTTGGAAGAAAATCCAGCAACTCAAAACATTACAGAAAATAAGACATTTAGGACATGGTTTGCCATACTTTGTTGTTGAAACAGGGCAATACAGAATTTGTTTCAAAGAAAAAAGACAAACCAGAACCATAATGTTTGCTGGAACACACAAACAATATGAAAAATGGTATAAGTAACTACTTTTTCAGCCTTTCCTTCAAACTAGAGTAAATTACTGGTAAAGCAATCGTGGCATCACAGTACAAGCTTTCATGGTTAGCGTTCTTGTTTAGTTTACCCCAAGAAATTCCTTCCTTTAATTTAGCTCCACTAGAACCACCTGATTCTTGCGGTTCTAAAGTTATCTGTACCCCATATTCAGCTGAACTTGGAGCAAACTGAATTGCTTGCTGGATAAAGTTTTTTGGTTCTCCGCCACCAACATAAAACACTCCAGCCGTTTTTGCATCCCAAGCCAAATTATTCATTTCATGTAAGTCAGCGAAAACGTCAACAAAAAGTTTTTTTCCGCCAGCAATAACATTCCAAACCATTAAACTTAAAGCTGAATTAGTGTAAGCTGGAACAAAAACAGGAATTTCTTTTTCTGCAATCAAATGCATTAAAGAATTCTTGTCTTTAACTTTTGAACCAATAGCCCAAATTAATTCTTTGCCTGAAACTTTTTCAGGCAAGCCAGAAATCGCGTCAGCAACAAATTCTTCCATTTTCTCGTAAACATTATTCGGCATAAAAACATCATAAATTCTGTCAATTTGTTTTTTGTTCAATTCATTGTCGTCAGCTAAATGACTTCCTTGAAAATGATTGAATCCAAGAGCTTCAATTAAGTCATGAGTTAAGTTTGCGCCAGTTGTAACAAAAACGTCAGCCCAACCAAAATCAAGAAAATCAAAAACAATTTTTTTCATTCCGCCAGGAACTAACGCTCCAGACAAACCAAAAAAAGTTTTACACTTTTCATCAGAAATCATTTTCTCTAAAATGTCAACAGAGTTAGCTAGAGAACGGGCACCAAAACCACAACCAGACAAACCCTTAATTAAGTCATCCACTGTTGCCTTATTTCCTGCCTCAAAATGCTTGATTTTGTTAAGATTTTCCATAAAAATCACAATTGCTGAAGACTAGTGTCGCTGAAAGCGACAGCACAATAATTTTTGTCAAGTAATTTTTGTCAACTTTTTGAAAGCCTTGAAAAGGCGCTCGAAAAAGTTGGGCCTGGGAGGATTCGAACCCCCGACTAATGGCGTATAAGACCACCGCTCTGACCAGGCTGAGCTACAGACCCTTTTAAGACATAGATTACTTTTGCAAAAAGGTTTTTAAAATAAAACTAAGAGAAAAAAGTTGCTTAATTTTTTTAAAAAAAGTTTTATAGAACAAAAACCGAAAAATAAAAAAGCAAATATTTAAATAGGTAAATAGCATTGTATCTATTGTTTTTATTTTATGATTTAAAGTTTCTTACAAATAAAAAAGAAAAAGAAAATAAAATTTATCAAAGCGGGGTGAAATCAAAATGGTTAAGAAAAAGAAGAAAGCAGCAAAGAAAACAAAAGTAAAGAAAACTAAGAAAAAAGCAACTAAGAAAAAAAAGAAGAAATAAATAATTGAATAGAGTCAATCCAAAATGTTATTATTCTAACAATAAACTTTGTTTATTGTCTTGGGTTGGCTCTTTCATTATTTTCAAACTAATTCTATTTTTGGTATAACTTGTAAACGATTGCTCCAACAACAATCATTCCTAAACCAAAAAGCCAAACATGCCAGCCAAAATGCAGTAAAAGTAGAAGACAGCTTAAAGCTCCAAAAAGAGAAATAATTGGAACGTTTTTAACGCTTAAAGGCAGCTTGAAAGGCCTTTTAGTTTTCTTGTCATTTAACCTTAAAACAATAACTGAAAGGTTAACCATGAAAAACATTGATAAAACCCCAAAATCAGTGAACTCTACAACTAAAGTAATGTCTTCAAACAAGATAAAAACAATTGAGAAAACCATTGTTACAAGAACTGCAACCCAAGGAGTGCGAGTTTTGAAATGCACTCTTGAAAGAATTTTTGGCAGAGAAGATTCTTTAGCCATTCCATACATCATTCTGGCAGTAACAATTAACATTACAAGAATAGTGTTTGCTGTGGCAAACAAGGCAATTATTGCTAGAGTTGTTCCTCCAAGAAAACCAGTTGAAGCTTCAGCAACATCTGCCAGTGGAGCAGGACTGGAAGCAAGAACTTCAAATGGCACAGCGTTAACTGCCACAATTGCAACTAGAACGTAAAGGACAGTTGAAATAATTAAAGCTATTAGTAAGGCTCTGGGAACGTTTTTTCTTGCATCCTTGGTTTCTTCAGCAATGTTAGCCATGTCTTCAAAGCCAAGAAAAGCAAAAAAGATTATTCCTGCTGCAGCAAAAATTCCAGCAAAACCAGTTACAGGCAGTTGAGTTAAGTCAACAGTGCCAATAAACTGTACTCCAAAAACAATTACAATAAGTAAACCAATTGCTTCAATTATAGTGAAAATAGTGTTAAGCCAAGCACTTTCTCTAATTCCAATAAAGTTAACTAAAGTAAAAGCCAGGATTACAAGCAAGGCTCCAAAAAATAAAGGTAAAGCAACAAAGCTTGAAACTAAAGCAGTAAAATAACTTGAAAAACCTAAAGCTATCGCACCAATAACAGTAAAACCAGTAATTAAAGCAATCCAGCCAACAAGAAAACCAAGGAATTTACTTTTGAAAGCATTTTTAACGTAAACAAATTCTGCAGCACTAACAGGAAACATGGATGAAAGTTCAGCATAACTTAAAGCAGTGAAAGCAGCCACAATTCCTGCAACAGCAAAACCCAACCACAAAGCATTGCCTGCAAGGCCTGCTGCATTACCAATTAAAACGTAAATTCCTGCACCAAGAATAATTCCAATACCATAAATAGTTAACTGTGTTAAACCAATAGCTTTCTTTAATTCAGGATTCTTTTCACTTGTTTTAGGCATAAAATCAATTAAAGAAAAAGATTAAATAGTTTAAAAAACATTGCTATTTGAAAGTTAATTAAAGTGAGAGAA
>JBDRCV010000079.1:0-9854 GCA_043821385.1 archaeon
AATCCGAATTTTTTCTTACGTTTGAGTGTTGTTCGGCTTAAACTTCGCTGAAAGTACACTCACGATTATACTATTCATGATTGTACTTTCTAATCTTTCGTTTTGGAATTCTTTTATCAAAGGAGCTCTGCTGGATTAGCGGGTAATTATAACAAGGCCACAACATAAAAGGTTTATAATTATATTGTTATAAAGATTATGTTACAAACAATATGAAGGTTATTATATGACTTCAAACTTTAATGTAAAAATGCCATTGGTTGAGAGGACTGTAAAGTTTTGGAAATGCAATCGCTGTAACTATGAGTGGTTTCCAAGAGGTAAGGAAAAGCCTAAAACTTGCCCTAAATGCAGGAGTCCTTATTGGGATTCAGAAAGAAGGAACAAGATAAAAGGTAATAGAAAATGATGGAAGCAAAACCATTTGTAAAATGGGTTGGTGGAAAACGTCAACTGATAACTAAATTAATACATTTTTCCCCAGCAAAATTTGAAAATTACCATGAACCTTTTTTAGGCGGAGGCATATTATTTCTAAAATTATCTGTGCTTGGAAAAATAAAACATGCTTTTCTTAATGATGTTAATGAAACTTTAATGGATTCTTATAAAACAATTAAAAAGAAACCAAAAGAACTTATTAATGAATTGAAAAAACCTAAGTATCAAAATAATAAAGAAAATTTTTTGAAGATTAGAGCAGAAAATCCAGTTGATTTAGTAGAAAAAACTGCAAGATTTATTTATTTGAATAAAACAGCTTTCAATGGGTTATACCGTGTTAATCTAAAAGGCGATTTCAATGTTCCTTTTGGAAAATATAAAAATCCAAAAATACTTGATGAAAAAAACATATTAGCTGTAAGCAATGCACTCCAAAAAGATGAATTAAGTTCTTTGGATTTTGAAAAGGCGTTACATTCAGTTAAAAAAAATGATTTTATTTATTTTGACCCGCCATATCAACCAATAAGCAAAACTGCAAGTTTTACAAATTATACTAAAGAAAGTTTTACTGAAAAAGACCAAAAAAGATTAGCTAAAAAGTTTAACGAATTAGACAGGAAAGGTTGTTATGTAATGCTCTCTAATTCGTATTCTCCCTTAATATTTGATTTATACAAAGGACATAACTTTCATGTCATAAAAGCTAACAGAGTGATAAACTGTAAAGCAGAAGGCAGGGGAAAAATAAAAGAATTAATAATCACTAATTATTAATCCAAATCATCTGGCGTGAACTTGTAACTGCATTTTTTGCATTTGCCTTCAACTTTTTCTTTTTTATCAGAACCCCATTCCCCATATTCCCATGGAAACCATAAAACAATATTGTGTTCCCTGCATTCTGGGCAACGAACATCAACTTTTTTAGGTTCTTTGTGCAAAAAATCAGCCGCTCCTTGTTTGTGTGGCTTTGCTTACAATGACAAATATTTCTTTTTCTTGAATCAAAGCATCCATTAATTCTCTAAAAACTCTTGCTGGTTTTTCTTGTGGAGTGTTCTTTTCCATTTTAATCATCAATTCTATTAAGTGTCCTATAAAATCAACTTTGTATTCTCCATATTGGTTTAGTTTTTTAAATTTCCTTAATTTTTCGTAGGTAGTTTCCTTTATAACACACCTTTCCCTGTCTTTCTTACTTTTAAAAGCTTCAACTTTTTCATACATGGCACGAAGGTATTTCATAAATTTAACAGTTAATTCCTTATTATGCTCTTTTTTTATTAACAAGTCAATAACCCAATGAATATGTTTTGGTGTTCTTAATCGCTTTCCTTTCTCTTGATATTTAATTAAAATATCATGATCTGGATTAGCACCTCTACTGCCCTCAAAAATACCTATTACTGTGCCGTCAGATAATCCAATTTCTTTAATGGAAATGTGTTCCTTACCATCTTGTTTAAATCTCATGCAGAAAATAAGTTATTTCTGATATATAAGACTACTTTACTAGCATCGTCAAAGGAATAAATAAAAAATAGAACTGTAAATCATAACATTATTACATTTATAATAATTATTTTTATAATAATTTTTTCAAATCTTTTGTTTTCTTCTTTTTTGCTTTTTCTTCCTTTAATTTAAATTGTTTTGAGATTGTTGTCATTACTTGTTGAAAGCTTACTTCTTCTGAAATTAATGGCAGTAAGTCTGTGTCCCAGCGATTTTTCAAGTGTTTGGCTTTGTTAAACATTTTAATTATACTAAATTCTACTCCTGACTGCTTGCATTTTTCTTTAACTAACTTCAAGTTAATTGGAATTTCTGCTTGAATGATTTTGTATAAATCATAATGATCTCTTGGCTTGTTTCTGCCAATAGTTGCAGCCATTTTTTCTGCAATCATTTCCTTTAAAGCAAGAGTACTAATTCTAAATTTTGGAATGAATCCTTTATAGAAGTGTTTTATTTCGTGTTTTTCTGGTTTAACTGAAAGTTTTGCTCTCTTGTTTAAGTCAATGAAAATAACTCCTTTTTCATTTGAAAAACCACTGTAATGAACAACTAACCTTGAAAACCCTTTAACATCTTTATCTTTTTCAATCTTTTCAAAGTAGTTGCTTTCCTTTAATACTTTAATTATTTGTTCTTTTACTTTATCAATATTTTTTGTTAACGTAAAGTCAAGGTCTTCGCTTAACCTTGAATGGTTAAACAATATTTTTTGTATTGCTGTTCCGCCTTTAAAGTAAATTCCTTCAATGTCTTTAAGCAAATACAAAGCTAGCGTTAAATAATAGTCTTTAGCTAAAAGTAAGTCATTAAAAGATTGATTTAATTTTAAATCATTAAATTCTTTTACACTTAAGTTCTTGATTTCATCCATTTCCTTGAGTCTCCCTTACTTAATATTCTAAACGAATGATTTTTAATTTCTTTTGTTACTGCTTTCGAAAGCCTTTTTCTTGTTGTCCTGTGGAAAACAATTTTAGTGTTCATTACTTGCATTTTTCCCTGCCTTCTGGTAGTGTAAACGTCAACCCGCATTGGTATTTGGTCTGTAAGCTGCCAGTAATTAGCAGCACTCCAACCACCAATAAAATAATCTTTTCCATTGCAAATTTCATCAACAATAATGAAAGGGTGTTCTCTCCAAGAGCCACTTTTAGCTTTAATTGGTACAAGAAAATACTTTGAACGATTAATTTTAATGATTCTTTTCTTTCTGACAAGCTTCTTGATAATATTATACTTTTGAACTTTGTCTTTAGAGAACTTTTCTACGTCTTTTCCAGTAAAAAAATACTTTTCATGAAATTCAAGCCAAGAAATAAGCTCGATCTCCTTCTTAGAAAAACCCTTCATAAATAACACCATTTAGTAATATAATGACTAATTGGTGTTAAATATTTATAAAGCTATCGTTGTAACATTATTTACTAAATTTTTAACTAAATCATGTTAAGTTTTCCTAAGCTTTTTCAGATAACTATTTTAACCTTTTACTACAATAATTATTTTGTGAGTGAAATGAGTGAAAAGAAATTAGAAAGCGTTCAACCTAAAATCTCAAAAAAACCTTACAAGGGACACGTTTACAACGTTACAACTGAAACTGGTAACTTGTTTGTGGAAAACATTTTAGTCAGCAATTCTGGTGGATTAGGCACGCCTGCACATCTTAGGATCGAACCGGGGTATGTTCATCGTTGTTCTGGGGGTGTTTTGTTTTTGGATGAACTTGCAACTCTTTCTCCTAAATCACAACAAGAGCTTTTGACTGCAATGCAGGAAAAAAAATACGCGATTACTGGCCAGAGTGAAATGTCTTCTGGTGCAATGGTTAGAACTGAGCCAGTTCCGGCAGACTTTGTTTTGGTTGCAGCAGGAAACTATAATGACTTACAAAAAGTTCACCCTGCTTTACGTTCAAGAATTAGAGGTTATGGTTATGAAGTTTTCTTGAATTCTAGTATGCCTGACAATAAAGAAAACCGTGAGAAAATTGTTAATTTTGTGGCTCAAGAAGTTGCAAAAGATTCAAAGATTCCACACTTTTCTGGTGAAGCTGTGCAAGAAATTGTTTTTGAAGCCAGAAGAAGAGCTAACAGAAAAAATCATTTAACTTTACAGTTACGTGATTTAGGTGGTTTGGTTAGAGCGGCAGGAGATATTGCTAAAGAAAAAGGACATAAACTAGTTGAGTCTCAAGATGTTTTTGAAGCAAAAATGTCTTCAAGAACTCTGGAACAACAAATGGTTAACCAGTTGCTTGAAGTCAAAAAAGATTACGATGTTTTTGTTTGTGATGGTGCGGTTGTTGGCAGAGTTAATGGTTTGGCTGTTGCAAGTGACGGTGACGCTGGATTAATTATTCCAATTGAAGCAGAAATTGCTCCCTCTCAATCAAAGGCTGGTGGAAGAATTATTGCTACTGGAAAATTACAGGAAATTGCAATGGAAGCAGTGCAGAACGTTTCAGCAATAATTAAGAAATTGTCTGGAAAAGACTTGTACAAGTATGATTTACATATTCAGTTTTTGCAAACTTATAACGTTGAA
Source organism: archaeon (assembly GCA_043821385.1). Lineage (GTDB taxonomy): Archaea > Iainarchaeota > Iainarchaeia > Iainarchaeales > JBDRCV01 > JBDRCV01. The sequence goes on from JBDRCV010000079.1 coordinate 4,513, forward strand.
GGTGATTCAGCGTCAGTTAGTGTTGCTACTGCAGTCATGTCTGCTTTGGAAGGAATTCCTGTAAGACAAGAACTTGCAATGACTGGTTCTTTAAGTGTTAGAGGAGAAGTATTGCCTGTTGGTGGTGTTACAGCAAAAGTTTTAGCTGCCATAAATGCTGGTTTTAAGGAAGTAATGATTCCGCAAGCAAACCTTGAAGACGTGGTTTTAAACAAAGAACAATTAAGTAAAATTAAAATTATTCCAGTTAAAAGCCTTTCAGATGTTCTAGATAATGCTTTCACTAAAAATTCTAAAAAAACCAAACTGTTAAAAAACTTAAACAAAATCCTGACAGTTTCATTACCATTAAACTTTAGCACTGTTACAAAAAAAGTTGTAAGCTAGTTTTTCATAATATTAAAAAAAGTTTTCGAGAAATTCTTTTACTTTAACAATCTTAATTCCTTTGAATTCTTCTAATCTTAGTAAATGTTTGTCTCCACTGATAATATAATTGGCTTTTGCTTCAACTGCTGCTTCCAATATTTTGTTGTCATCAGGATCTTCTTTAATTTCTTGAATTATTGTTTGTGGTTCAACAAGTTTTAGTATTTGCATAAACCAGTTTATTTTTTCTATTAATTCTTCCTCGCTTGTTTTAAAATCTCTTTTAATTACTTCAGCGTATTCTTCAAGGATTTCAATAGAAGTGAAAACATCAATTTCTTTTTTGATAGCTAACTCTATTAATTTGTAAGGGTTTCCCTTCCAGAATGAAGCTGAAATGAGAATATTAGTGTCGATAACAATTCTAATCATTCTCCTAATCCTCTAGACTTATGAACTATTCTTTGAACGTCTTTTTCTTTTATTCCAAGTTTTCTTGCTCTTTTTTGTCCTTTGCTCACAAGTCTTTCAAAACTTTTTAAAATTTCTTCTTTTGAAGGAGTTCTAATTATCTTTAGCATTAAAGTGTCTCCAGACCCAGTTACGGCTACAGAATCACCTTCTCTTAAACCAACTTCTCTTCGAATCTCTAAAGGAATGACAACTTGTCCTCTGGAACTAACTTTAGTTAATTCAACTTCTAACCTTTTCAAAATATCACCTAATATAAATAGTGCTAAAGTGATTAATAAGCTTTTCGGAAAATAAGAAAATAAGATTGTATGATATTTTTTCCTTTACCATTGCCTTTAAATATTACTTTATTTATTCTTTTACTATTATGCAACAGATAATCAATTCGTTTAACAAGTGTTTTTCGCCTTTAAAGTCTTCAAAAGTTCTAGTTGCTTTTTTTCTTGAATTATTTTTGTTTGCAGTTGTTTCTTTTGTGTTATACGGAATTTTTGGCTTGTTTTTTTCATCGTTTTTGCTTTTGCCTGTTAGCATAGTTATTGCTTTAATTGCTTTACTTGCTTTTCCAATAATTGTCAGCGGTTTTTTGTTTTACTTGAAAGGTTTTTTTGAAAACAAAAAGCTTTCTTTTCAAAAGAGTTTGTCTTCTGCTTTGCCTTTCATTAAACGAACTTTCCTAATCTCTTTGATTGCTTTAATTATTGTTGGTGCTTTGATTGGCTTATCTTTCTTTTATTATTCAACTGTAATGCCTTCTCTTGCTTTAGCGCAATTAAGTTTTTTTACTGTAGTTCTCCCAATATTTGTTTTGTTTTTCGTTTTCCTTTTAGTTTTTCCTTTCCTTTACTTGTTGTTGCCAGTGTTATTGTTTGAAAAAAAGGGAGTAATTCAAACAATTAAGTCTTGTTGTAATGCGTGGAAGAAAAACTTTAAACAAAACCTTGCTTTAATTGTTTTGTTTTATGTTATAATAGCTACTATTGGCTGGTTAATTAGTTCTTATTGTCCTACAAGCATGGCCTCGCCTTTAATCATGTTCTTAATGCTGCCTTTCTTTATCATGCTTCCAGTGCCAATGTGCATGGGTTTTTATGATTCTTCTCTAGTTTTATTTACTGGGGGTCTTGGAGTAATCTTTGTAATTATTGCAATGGTTTCCATGCAGGCTTTAATGCTGCAACTCTATTATAATAATAAGAAGTTTTTGAAATAAGGTTTTTATTCTAAATAAATTGAAATAAAATTTTATTCAGTGATAATAAATTGTTGTTTGTCTAAAACTTAATGCAGTACTATTCTTCCTTCCATTAAAATGAATTCTTTTTTTCTTGCTTTGATTGTTAACTTTTTTTTCTTTTTTTCCTGGAATTCTATTGTGCCTGTTTGTTTGTTGATGTTAGTTATTTTGCCTAACCATTTGCCGTTGTTGTTGTATACTGGTAATCCAATTAATAAATTGGTTATTTTTTTTCTCACGTCTAGTACTGCGCTTAACTTGTAAGTTATTATTAGAATGATAAAGCTTCCGATAACGTTTAAAACAAACCACTGTAAGTCAGCGTTTCCAAGGAAAACCATGATGCCGGCGTCAAGAATTACCCAAACCATTAGCACGCTCACAGCACTTAAAATGTGGTTTCTTAAGTAAAATGCTTTATTGAAGTGTACTGCGTCAACTCCTTTTCCGACAAGGAATGCTATGGCTGACAAAGCAAAAAACAAGAAAGTTGTTCTAGCGCTTGCAACTATCAACAGTATAAAGTCTGTTTCAGTTGAAAGCAAAAAACTCTGGTAACCTGTAATGAAAGCAAAAGCAAACAAGAAAATGCTTGCAATATAGAAAGGAAAACTGGTTCTTTGAATGCTGATAGTTTTTCTTACACTTCTAAACCAGTTGAATGCAAAGTCTTCTATTCCTAAACCTTTAATTAACAAGTATGCTCCTAAAACCATTGCAATTATTTGAAAACTCATTGCACCAAAAACCGCGTACAATACCATAATTAGTCCCGGAATACCGAAAGCAATTATTCCAAGGAAAGGGTCTTTTAACGCGTTTTTAACAGTGTAAAACATGCTTTCAACTTCTTTGGCTTGTTTTACTATAACCATTTTTTTTGAAAGAATTTTAGCTCTTGATTGAAGAATTGGAATTACTTGGTCGTCTTCTGCTCCGTCTGTAACTAAAACAAAACCGTCTGCAGGAAAATCCTCTAAAACTTGGTCTAATTGGTTGTTAATTCTTTGGTCTGCGGCAAAACCAGCTTTTTTTTCTCCTGTTAATGTAACGACTTCTACTGCTGAATAAACGTTTTTTAATTCTTCAAATACTTTGACTGCAGCAAAAACACTGTTAACGTCACTGTCTTCAGGGTCAATTAAAGCCAGTCTGGCGGCAGCGTTAAGGTTATCTTTCCTGCCAATTATTGGGCCTTTAACTTTGGCTTTGCCTAAGTCATCGTCTCTGTCAACACAGACAACCAGTACGTGTTTTGCTTCCTTCATTTTCCTTCACTCTTCAAAACCTTTATCTTTCACTCATTCGAAACCTTTATATTACTTATATTAACCTATAATAAATAAGTCCTTTAATAAGGTTTTGGTGTTTTTGTGAACGAAGTCCAGAAGAAGCAAGTAATTTTCTTTGTAATTTTCATTATAATTGTTAGCTTGATTTACTCTGCAATCGTTTACCAGGAAATTCTTTTATCTAACATTTGGATTTTAGTTCCAGTGATTGTGGTCTTAATTCTTCTTGCCAGAGTAGACTTTTTAATTCTTTTAAAAGACTATGAGAGAGCCGTAATCTTTCGGTTTGGTAAAGTTTCAAGAGTCGGTGGACCGGGCTGGGCTTTAATTTTTCCTTTAATTGAAAGTTTTGTTAGAGTTGATTTAAGGGTTCAAACAATTGACATGCAAAAACAAGACGTTGTAACCAAGGACAGAATTGAGTTACAGATTGATGCAGTAATTTTTATTGCCGTAAAAAAAGACAAGCAAAGCGTTATCAATTCAGTTGTTGAAGTACAAGATTACAAGGATGCTTCACGTTTATACGTTAAATCTAGTGTTAGAGATATTGTTGGTTCAATGGATTTACAGGGAGTAATTTCAGGCATTGAAGACCTTAATGTTCAAATAAAAAAAGGTTTGGAAGCAATTTCGCTTGCTTGGGGTGTTAGAGTTGATGGTGTAACCATTAAAGACGTTGACATTCCAAAAACAGTTATGGATGCCATGCATTTAGAGAAAGCAGCAGAACAAGAAAAGCTTGCTAGAATGCAGAAAGCTAAAGCCGCAAAGTATGAAATTGAAGCAGTCAAAGAAGCTTCAGAAGCATTGTCTAATGAAACAATTTCTTATTATTATATTAAAGCTTTAGAGGAAATGAGTAAAGGCCAGTCAACTAAAATCATTTTCCCAATTGAAGTCTTAAAGTTAGCTGAAAGTCTTTCAGGCAAGACTGCTGGAGCTTTAGCTTCCGGAGTCAAAACTTCAATGCTAAAAAACATTGACCCAAAACTAGTTGAAAAATATGCTCCATTACTACAACAGTATTTGAAAGACTTAGAGAAAAAAAAGAAAAAGAAAAAATAACTTAAAAACCTAAAATCAAAAACGTTTCAATTAATGCTGCTATAACTAGTAAAGTGTAAGCAATGATTATTGTTACTAGAACGTCTGCTGAAATGTTTTCAAAAGCTTTAGTGAAAATCTTTTTCTTTGTGATTGCAACACTAATTATTCCTCCAGCAATTGCTCCAATAAAGTAAGCTATAATTTCAGGCATTCCGTGAGGAATAAAACCAATAGCATTAAACAATCCATGCAGGTAAGCTGGAATAACGCTTAAAGGTGTGCCGCCATAAACTATTATCATGCTTAAAACATCTTGACCAATAACTACTCCAATTACCGACGCATTCCATGCAATCAAGAGAATGGCTCCAGCACCATAAGCAAAAGACAACAATATAGCTAAACCTAAAACAGTGGCATTGTTAAAGAAAATGCATTCAAAAATGCTTGCAAAGTCATTGTTTTTGCAAAGGTTTCCTATAGCTTCATTACTAACAATTTGGCCTGTGAGATTTGCTTTAATTTCACTTATTTGATTTAAAGCATTATTTTGTTCTACAAAAACACTGTTTCTTGCATCCAAGGGTAAGGCTACAAACCAAATTGAATAACATAAAATCATTCCAATAAAAAGCCAGCCGTAAACTTTCACTAAATTAAAGTGCCTGCTTAAAAAACTGATGGCTTTGCCTGGTTTTATTTCTTCTCTTTGCTCTTCAGCTTTAAACAATAAGTGAATTACTGGCAGGGTTCCAAGAGACACTAGTGCAATGCTTAGAATGCTTGCACTTCTGGGAAACAATAGCAAGCTAACAATTATTCCAGCACTAACAATAAGAAACGCTTCAATTAACATTAAGTAAGGGTGTTGGAATACTTTTTCTGCCGGAATCAATGCCTCTAAAACCATGAAAAATAAA
>JBDRCV010000080.1:0-30441 GCA_043821385.1 archaeon
AACACCCCCTTTTTTAAACCTTTTTCTGCCTTTATTTGTTAGATGAAAACCCTTGTTTTGAGGGCGGGATCTAGTTTGTGCCGATGACTTTTTTGAAGGAGGATGGTTAATTATGGCTGAATTTGTTAAATTACAAGTACCTGAAGAATTAAAGAAATCCCAGTTAGATTTGCTTGGAAGGATTTCTAAAACTGGCAAGATTAAAATTGGGTTAAATGAATGCACTAAAATGGTGGAAAGAGGCCAGGCAAAACTAATTGTAATGGCTGAAGATGTAATGCCGCCAGAAATCATCATGCATTTGCCTTTGATTTGTAAAGAAAAAAACATTCCTTTCACTTACGTTGAAAAAAAAGAAGAGTTAGGGAAAGCTGTTGGAATTGAAGTTAGTACTGCAGCAATAACTGTGCTGGATGAAGGCGAAACCAAGAAAGAATTCTCTGAACTTTTAAGAAAGTTAAAGGAGTTAAAGTAGGTGAAAAATAATGGAGCAAGGAGTTCCGGCAGAAATAGTTGAGTTAGTGCAGAGAACTGGAGTGCACGGAGAAATAACTCAAGTTTTATGCAAGATTCTTGATGGGCTAGAGAAAGGCAGGGTTAAAAGAAGAAACGTTAAAGGTAACGTCAGAAAAGGAGACGTAATAATTCTTTTAAGCACTGAAAGAGAAGCCAAAGAAATCAAGAACAAGTGATGGTGAGAAAATGAAATGTCATTTTTGTGATAAAGAAGTACTGCAAGGTACTGGAATGATTTATGCTAAAAAAGATGGAACAGTTTACTTTTATTGTTCAAGCAAATGCGAGAAAAACGAGTTAAAGCTTGGAAGACATAAAAAGAATGTTCGTTGGACTGGAGCTTTTCATAAAGAAAAGAAAGGTGAAAGCAAATGATGGAAAAAACTGTTATTCTAGTAAAGCATGATGGAGTGCAAAGAGGATTGATTGGAGAAATAATTAAAAGATTTGAACAACGCAGTCTAAAAATAATTGCAATGAAATTAATTCACCCAACAGAAGAACTAGCAAGCAACCATTATGTTATGACTCCGGCTTGGATTGAAAAGCTTGGAGAAAACACTAGAAAAGCAGCAAAACAAAAAGGCGTTGAATTAAAGGAAAGCAATAAAGAAATTGCGGGAAAAGTTCACAAGTGGTTAAAAGATTACTTGATTGAAGGCCCAATTGTTGCTATTGCTTTTGAAGGATATCATGCAATTGAAATTGGAAGAAAGATTTCAGGGCCAGCAGAACCAAGAGGCGCTCCAATTGGAACAATTAGAGGCGATTTTGCTGTTGAATCATATGATTTAGCTGACAACAAGCAAAGGCCGTTAAGAAACTTAATTCATGCTTCAGGAAACAAGGAAGAAGCAGAAAACGAGTTAAAAGTTTGGTTTAAAGAAGAAGAATTTGTAAGTTACGAGAAAAAAGACTGGCAAGTACTGCATTAAAAAGACTTTTTTTAATGCCAGAGCCTGCACACACGAAGACATTCGTGCACGATGTCAAAGCCGCTTCGCGGCGAGTCGCTGAAAGTGATAAACGACTGCCATTAAACAGTCGCGAAGCGACAGACGATCGCCAGCGAATCGCTTCGCCGAGGTGTTGGAAAAAAATGATTAGACAACCAATAATAACTATTGTTGGACACGTTGATTCTGGAAAGACTTCATTACTTGACAAGATTAGAGGAACGAATGTAACTTTAAAAGAAGCCGGCAGAATAACCCAGCATATTGGTGCAACAGAAGTTTCCATTACTGCAATAAAAAACGTTAGCTCTGGATTAATTGAAAAATTTAAATTTGATTTAAAGATTCCTGGATTACTGTTTATTGATACGCCGGGACATGAAGCTTTCACTAATTTAAGAAAAAGAGGTGCGGGAATAGCTGATTTAATGGTTTTAATTGTTGACATTAATGCTGGACTACAGCCGCAAACCATTGAAAGCATTCAAATCATTAAAGAAACTAAAACTCCTTTTATTATTGTTTTAAACAAGATTGACAGGTTAAGGGGCTGGCAGGATAGTAAAGAAAAAAGTTTTTTAAAAGCCTTGACTTTTCAGCAGGAACAAATTAAACAAGAATTAGATGACAAAGTTTACGAGTTAGTTGGAAAAATGTATGAGCAAGGCTTTCAAAGTGAAAGGTTTGACAGAGTACAAGATTTTACTAAAGAAATTGCAATAATTCCTTTAAGTGCTGAAACAGGTGAAGGAATAGCTGAAATGTTATTGTTTTTGGGTGCAATTAGTCAAAAGTTTTTGGAAGAAAAACTGGAAATTGAAGTTAAGGGAGCTGGCAAAGGCACGGTTTTAGATTGCAAGGAAGAAAAAGGTTTAGGGAAAACCATTGACTTGATTTTAACTAATGGAACAATAAAGTTAAGGGATGAAATTCTTTTCACAACAAATGCAGGCATTGAGAAATCCAGAGTTAAAGCTTTACTAAAACCAAAGCCAATGGATGAAATTAGCATGCCTAGAGAAATATTTCAAAACTTTATTGAAGTAAGTGCTGCTTGCGGAGTAAAAATTGTTGCTCCAGGACTAGAAAAAGTCGTGCCAGGAACAAGAGTTGAAGTAATAGTAAATGAAACAGAGCAAAGAAAAGAATTAGAAAAAGAATTTAAAAACATTGAAGTTGAAAGTGAAATCCTTGGGCCAATAATTAAAGCTGACACTTTAGGCAGTGTTGAAGCCTTGACTAGACTGCTGGAAGAAAAAGAATTAAAGCCAAGAAAAAAAGGAGTAGGAGACGTAAGCTTAAAAGACTTAAAAGAAATTGAAGCAGTGAAGGCAAAAGACCCCTTAAAAGGAGTTATTTTCGCATTTAATGTTAAATTAAGTCCTGAATTAGAGAAAGAAGTTGAAAAGAAAAATATAAAGGTATTTAAAGGCAATGTGGTATATAAATTAATAGAGGCTTTTGAAGAATGGAAGGCATTACAACTGGATGAAAAACGCCAGAAAATCTTCAAAGAATTATGCCTGCCAGTCAGAATTAAGTTGTTAAGAAACCATGTCTTTCATAACACTAAACCATTAATTGTCGGAGTAAAAATTTTAGAAGGCAACCTTAAAATTGGAATACAATTAATGAAAGACTTTAAAATTATTGGAAAAGTTAAAGCCATTCAATCAGAAGGCAAAAACATTCAAAAAGCAGACAAGGGAATGGAAGTTGCTGTATCAATTGAAGGCGCGACAATTAACAAGGACTTAATAGAAGAAGACGAGCTGACAGGATGTATTCCAAAAAAACATTTACGAGAATTAAGTGAAAACCTGGATTATTTTGGGGAAGAAGAAAAAAAAATTATACTTGAATTAAAAAAGCTTGAAAAGAAGGAGGAAAGCGAATGAATATTGTTTTAAGCGAGAAAGAAACAGGTAAAGCTTTTTCAAAAAAGCTTGAAGATGCAGGAATCTTTTTAGGGAAAAAAATTGGCAATGAAGTACAGTTAGATTCAATTGGATTAAATGGTTTCGTTGGAAAAGTTACTGGGGGTTCAGACAAACAAGGTTTTTCAATGCACCCTTCATTACAGGGAACTCAAAGACGAAAAGTGTTGATTGGTAAAGGAATTGGTTCAAGAATAAAAGAAAAAGGCATCAGGAAAAGAATTAGTTTGCGTGGAAACACTGTAAGCGAGGAAACTGCTCAATTAAACTTAGTGATAACAAAAAAAGGAACAATAAAATTAGAAGAAGCTTTTGGCAAAAAAGAAGAAAACAAAGAAGCAAAGCCTGAAGAGAAAAAAGAAGTGAAAACAGAAAAACCAGCAGAAAAAAAAGAAGAACCAGCAAAACCTAAAGAAGAAAAGAAAACAGAGAAATTAGAGGAAATTAAAGTTGAAGTAAAAGAAGTTAAAGCAGTAAAGCCTGCTGAAGAAAAACTGGAAGAGAAAAAAGAAGAAATCAAACTTGAAGAAAAACCAAAAGAAGAGAAAAAAAAAGAAGTAAAAGAAAAAGAACCAGAGAAACTAAAAGAAGAAGTTAAGGAGCAAAAGGAGTAATTTTTGTATGGTTGAAAAAGAACCCTTGCAAGCAGAAGTTAACATTGGAATGATTGGTCACGTTGACCACGGAAAAACAACAATCACTTCAGCTTTAACTGGCAAATGGACTGACACGCATTCAGAAGAATTAAAGCGAGGAATTTCAATCAGACTTGGTTACGCTGACGCTATTTTTAGAAAGTGTGTTAATTGCGGAGAGTATACATCAGAAAAAAAGTGTTCTTGCGGTGGAACCACAAAAATACTTAGAAAAGTGTCGTTTGTTGACGCTCCAGGACACGAAACTTTAATGACTACAATGTTAAGCGGTGCGACTTTAATGAATGGAGCAATACTTGTTATTGCGGCAAACGAAAAATGCCCTCAACCTAGAACAGCAGAACACTTGATGGCTTTAAAGGTTTCAGAAACAAAAAACATTGTGGTAGCACAAAACAAAATAGACTTAGTTTCAAGAGAAGAAGCGTTAAAAAATTTTAATGAAATAAAAACTTTTCTTGAAAAAAATGGTTATACTGACATTCTAATAATTCCTGTTGCAGCAAACCAAAAACTTAACTTAAGTGCATTAATTCAAGCTACAGAAAAAGTTATTATAACTCCAAAACACTCTGGAAAAGAAAAACTTAAAATGTTTGTTGTCAGGTCATTTGATGCAAACAAGCCGGGAAGTGAAATAAAAGACTTGTTTGGCGGAGTGTTAGGCGGAAGCATTGTTTCAGGAAAAATAAAAGAAAACCAGGAAATAATTATCTCGCCTGGATTGGATGGAAAATTATTGAAAAGCAAAGTTAAAAGTTTAAGTGCAGGCAGTCAAAAACTAAAAGAAGGTTTTCCCGGAGGATTAATTGCCATAGGCACTGAACTAGATCCTTCACTAACAAAAAATGACCAAATGAAAGGACAAATTATTGCCGAGCCAGGAGTATTGCCTGAACCAAAAACTGAACTGCAAATGAATTACGTTTTACTTGAAAGATTATTAAAAGAAGAAATTAACTGTAAATTAAGCTTGAATGAACCAATTGTTTTAACGATTGGAACTAACACTACTATTGGAGTAATAACTAAAATTGAAAAGAATTTAATTACAGTTAAAACCAGAAATCCAGTGGTAGCAGTAAAAGATGAAAGAATTGCAATAAGCAAAAAAGATAAAGGTGCTTGGAGGTTGATTGCTTACGGAAAAACAAATTAAAGTTGTCCTTGACACCAATTTTTTGATTTATGTTAAAGCATTAAAAGTTGACGTTATTGAATTAATTAAAGACAAGCTTTTAGAAAAAACAAGTTTTTTTGTAACAACCGGGATTTTAAAGGAAATAATGAAAGTTGGAGGAAGAAACAGGAAAATAGCTTTAGAAGTAATCGAAAAAAACAAGGTAAAGGTTTTAAAATCAGTTATTAGTACAGTTGATTCAGAGTTAGTTGATTTAAGCTTAAAAAATTATGTTATTGCTACAAGCGACAAAGAATTAAGAAAAAGAATAAAGGAAGCCGGAGGATTAACAATTTTTTTAAGACAAAAAAAGTTTGTTGAAATGAACTAAAAAGGGTGAAAAAAAATGGTTTATCAAGTTAATAAAGTTAAAGGAACTATTAGAGTTCCGCCAAAACATTTTAATGAAGATTTAGAGGAAACAATAAAAAAACTCGTGCAAGAAGAATACGAGGGAATAATGGACGTAGAGTTAGGAGTAAGTTTGGCTGTACTGAATGCTCAACCATTAGGAGAAGGAAAAATCGTTCCAGGAGACGGAGCAGCATACTATGACACTGAATTCGAGGTTTTAACTTACAAACCATTACTGCATGAAGTAGTAGAAGGTAATGTAACAGAAATAACCGAGTTTGGAGCGTTTATTAGAGCTGGCCCAGTTGAAGGATTAATCCACGTATCACAAGTAATGGATGATTTTATTAATTACAATCCAAAACTTTCTGCTTTTACTGGAAGAGAAAGCAAGCAAAAACTGGCAGTAGAAGACGTTGTTAAAGCCAGAGTCGTTTCAACTAGCTTGAAAAATACTATCGCTGACTCAAAAGTTGGTTTTACAATGAGACAAGAAGGGTTAGGCAAAAAAGAATGGAAAGGTAAAATTAAGAAACAACCCGTAAAAGGAAAGAAAGCAGATAAAAGAGACAAAGAAGAAAGGCAGGGCGGTAAAAGGTGAATGAGAAAGCATGTCGAACTTGCCGTAGAGTAGTAGAACAAGAGTCAAAGTGCCCAGCTTGCGGTGGAACAACTTTTACAACTTTTTGGAGAGGCTATGTTGTAATATTAAACCATGAGGAATCAGAAATAGCAAAAAAAATGAGAATAACCCACACTGGAAAATTCGCTTTAAGGTTAAGCAGGTGAAAATATGAACTTGGAAATAATAAATAAAGAAAAAAATGACTTGCTTGGAAGAGCAGAAATAAAGTTTGAAGTAAAAGCAGACAAAACTCCTTCAAGAAAAGAATTAAAGAAAAAAATTGCAGCTTTAACTAACTCAAAAGAAGAACTAATAATAGTGGACAAAATAAAGCAAGAATTCGGCTTTCATAAAACAACTGGTTTAGCAAAAATTTACGTTAACAGAATAGAATTAGAAAAAACTGAACCAAAGTATTTGTTAAACAGAAACGAAGGCAAAAAAGAAGAAAAGAAAGAAGAAGTTAAAACAGCGAAAGTTGAAGAGAAAAAAGTAACAGAACCAGAAAAACCAAAAGAAGAAACTAAAGAAAAGCCAAAAGAAGAAGTTAAAGAAAAAAAGGAAGAGAAAGCTTAAGGTGATTATGGAATGGGAAAAAAGAAGAGAAAAGCAAAAGAAACAAAAGGTAAAAGAAAACCAAAAAAACGAAACAAAGTTTCAAAAGCAAAACAATACGAGATTAAAGGTAGTGAGATTGAAAGAAAAACTTTGTTTTGCCCTAAATGTGGTGAAGGGGTTTTCATGGCAAAACACAAGGACAGAAATTCTTGCGGTAAATGCAGTTTTACTCAGTGGAACACTGAGAAAAAATAAGGTGATTTAGAATCATCTTAGAAAACCTTTTAATGGACTTATTGCTGATATTTGTTCCAATCATTACACTACTTTATTATAAAAAAAACGCAGTAAAAGTTTTCTTCGAATTAGGTTTTAAAAAAATTCCTTTAAAAGACTTGATAGTTAAAGGATTCTTTATTTTAGTTTTAATGTTTGTTGTAAGCTTTGCTTTAAACATTTTATTTTTCATTATCGGGTATAATGACTTAGCGTTAGTTACTGAAACTATTACTAGTTTTCCAATAATCATTATAGTCTACTTATTTACTTTCAAAATTTTGGCTGAAGAAATTTTTTTCAGAGGATTCCTGGTAAAAAGAATCGGCATAATTGCAAGCTCAGTTATTTTTGGTTCAATGCATTTATTTTATGGTTCAATTGTAGAAGTAGTTGGAGCAACAATTTTAGGAATAATTCTGGCTTACCACTTTAAGAAATACAATAGCATTTATCCAGTGTTATTAGCACACTTTTTGTATAATCTAACAGGTTATGTTTTTGCGATAATGATGTAATTTTACAAAAAAGATGAGTGGAAAGAAATGATTTCTTTAGGAATTGAAAGCACTGCCCACACTTTTGGGGTTGGAATAATTAATGACAAGAAAAAAATTCTAGCCGAAGAAAAAGCTAGTTTGACAACAAAAACTGGCGGACTGGTTCCCCGAGAACTCACAGTACACCATTCAATTAAAGCAAAAGAAATAGTAGAGAAAGCTTTAAAAAAAGCAAAATTAAAGATGAAAGACATTGACTTAATATCTTTTTCTCAAGGACCAGGAATAGGACAAGCCTTAAAAGTTGGAGCAATAAGTGCAAGAAGTCTAGCGTTAACCTACAATAAGCCTTTAATTGGAGTAAACCACTGTATTGCACACATTGAAATAGGCAAAGCCTTAACAAAGGCTAAAGACCCAGTAACCTGCTATGTTAGTGGTGCTAACACGCAGATTATTGCATTGAAAAATGGACGTTACAGGATTTTTGGCGAGACATTAGACCTTGGTTTAGGAAATTTACTGGATATTTTTGGAAGAGAACTTGGATTGGGTTTTCCAGCAGGACCAAAACTGGATAAATTATATTTTAAAAGCAAAAAATATTTGAAACTGCCTTACACTGTCAAAGGAATGGATTTAGCTTTTTCTGGATTGTTGACTGCAGCAAAAAGGAAAATAGGAAAAGAAAAAAAAGCTGACCTAGCATACTCATTACTACATAATAGTTTTGCTATGTTAACTGAAGTCACTGAAAGAGCCCTAGCTCACGCAGAAAAAAAAGAAGTCTTACTTACTGGCGGAGTGGCTTGTTCTAAAAGCTTACAAAAAATGCTTTCAAAAATGTGCTTGGAAAGAAAAGCCAAATTATTTGTTCCGCCACTAAACACTTGCGTTGACAACGGTTTAATGATTGCATGGACTGGTTTAACCTTATTTAAATCAGGAATTAAAACAAGTATTAAAGACAGTGAAATTAAACCAAAACAGAGAACTGACGAAATAAAGGTTAACTGGAATTAAATAAAACCTTTTAAAAATGTTTCTTACATGTATTACTTGTAATACAAAAAGGTGTTTTTATGTTAGAAGACATTAGGACTTCAACTATTACTTCTAAAGGACAGATTGTTATTCCGAGGGCTGCAAGAGAAATTGAAGGATTTCATTCTGGGCAAAAAGTAGTCATAAAAACGTTTAAAGACCATTTGGAAGTTCAACCTTGGAAAAGCATTCGTGACACACCAGAATTCAAAGAACAAGTAAGTGAAAACCAGAAGATTCTTAAAAAATTTGTTGACAAACACAGCTTAAAAGGCAAAAAAATTAGATTTTTGACAAAAAAAGATAAAGATGAAATCGCTAGAATTCTTCTAAAAAAATCTTAGGTGTTTTAAAGTCAATTAAATCTTTTGCTTTCTTAAAATCCTTTTTATTCCAAGTAATAATATAATCACACTCGTACTTTAAAGCATTTGCAATATGCTGTGAGTCAGTAAAATGAATTCCTGTTGATTTTTTCACACAAAAAGCTTCAGTTATTTCAACTGATTTGACAAAGACTGTTTTTAAACCAAAAGAACAAAAGAATTCTAAAATATCCTTTTCAGAAAGTGAAACAACTTTCATTACTTCCAAAATAAAAAGCTCTGACACCACTAACTCTATTTTCTCTTTTTTACATAAACTGAAAAACTCTTTTGCATCCTGAAAAAGCAAGTTAAAAGCACCATTAATTTCACTCCTTAAATAAGAAATTAAAACATTAGAGTCAAGGTATAAACGCATTCTAAAGCCCCCCAAATTCAATAAATGACAATAGAAACAAAGCATTTTTAACTGTTTTCAAGCACTATTTTATAGGGAAAATGAAGGGAAAAATTGTTTTAGGAACTTTATTGTTAATTCTGGCTTTTAGTTTGTTTAGTGGTTGCACGCAAGAGCAAACTGAAGGGGAAAATGATTTAAACCAGACAATGAAAATGCCTTTCACTGTTTTTATTAAAGACGACTTTAATGTTCTTTACCCAAGTGAATGGGAGTTACTGGACTTAAACGGGCCAGAACAATTAGTTGTAGCAAAAAAAGGTTCTTGCACTTATGGTTTAAGTTTTTTTAATGCTCCAAGGGACACTTTGTTTGAAAACACTTTAATGTTTATTGATCAAACCAAAGAAGTTTCACTTTTAGCAAGTTACCCTGAAAGTTACGCTATCAGGTTTGCAATGCCATTAGATGAAAAAAACATTATTCAAGCCAAAATCAAGATGACTGAATGCAATAATAAAACTTTTTACACTACAATTACTTGTCTTGAAGACGAATTTGTTTTTGAAGGAGAAACAATTGACAGCATTTTTGATTCAATTGCATGCAATGAAATTCCTTTAACCAGAGAAGAAACCATTTCAAATACAATTTTTTCTAATTATCAGGAAGAAGACTTATTGTTTGCTTACCCTAAAGGAATTGACATTCCACCAGACAAAGAAGATGAAGAAACAATAATCAACACTGTTTACAAGAATTGTTTGGTTGCATTAAAAAAGCATAATGCTATTCCAGAACAAATGTTTGCTTGGTTAACCATAACAATTGACAATGACCCAAACAGCACAATTTATGAAATCAACCCAGAAGAATTTGAATTAACTTACTCTTTTCCAAACAACAACCAAACATTTTACTCTAAACTAAAATTAAGTTACTGCAATTATCAAACTTACTCTGTTATTACTGCCTGTGACCAGGAATCATTTGTTTTAAACGATGAAATAATCAACACTACAATTAACTCGCTTGAATGTGAAGGAGATTATAATTACTCTGACATTTTTGAAGAAACACCAACTGAACCAGAACAACCAGTAGAGCCGGAAGAGCCTGAAACTCCTCCTGAAGAACCAGAAAGTCCTCCAGAAGAGCCTGAGAAACCAGCAGAAGATGACAGAATTGTTTACACTACAATAGCACAAGAATATGGAATTGATGCAGAAGCATTAGTTGTTTTAATTAACAATAACACTTTTTTCCGGTTTATTTTAGCTGAATTTCCTCAAGTTAACTTAAAGATTGATGACAGCTATAACGACAGGCAAATTCAGTTAAAAATTCTTGTAAATGAACAAGGTTTTATTACTAGAGTTGACGACGGATTATATGAAAATGCGACTTTAACTTTTGTTTCACCAATTGATGACGTGTTAAACATTATTGCTAATGCTGACAACATTAATTTTTTTAATGCTTTAAAGTTTGTAATAAACGTTAAAACTGAACCTCCAGAAATGAAAAACTATTTAGTCATGAAAGTTTTAAGAGGCGGAAGCTAAACAAAAAATATAAAAGAAAAAAAATAGAAGAATTTTGTGTAATTATTAATTACCTGAATTCTTTTTCAGAAACATTGTTGTTAGAGTTGACTTCGCCAACATCTTCGCTTGCTTCTTCGATTGTACCATAACGCCCAATGTTCAGTCTTAAAGAATTCTTAAACAATGATGTGTAAGCATTAGAAACCTTGTAACTCTTGCCTTCTTGGACTTTTTCTATTAGTTCGTCCCACAAAGTTAACAAGACTATACCTGTGCTGTCTCCAACGACTGCTTCTGTTACTTTATGGCTAGTGTTATCAAGTCTTGAAGTAGCTTCTCTTATTTCATTCTTTGAAACAACCTTAACTGTAGCTTCAACTTTTTTCTGAAAGGGTTTTAAGTCGCTAATCATGTGATTACCTCCGTTTTGTTATCAAATTAGTTACGAAAAGTAGACTAATTCATAGAGAATAATGCCAACAAAGTTGTTTTAAATACAACCCCCAAAAGGTTATTTTAATGAAGGCTCGCGGACTGCTATCTTTTGTCATCTTATTCTTATTCATTGGAATAGCCTTGAGCTTGGCTGAAAGCCAGAATTTGGCCGAAAAAAAGAAAGCTGAAAGCATGAGTTTTCTTCTTGCAGGAGAAAAACTTAATTTCGAGAAAACCATCATCGAACAAGAATTAGACTATTTTTTTAATGAAAATCTGAAAGAATTAAGTTTGGAAACCAACAGTGCAATAGAAATTAAAAGAAGGTTAAACGACAGACTTAAAATAAAATTAAATGAAATTAATGCTGAATTTATGACTGGCAAAGTTAACCCCGCAGATTATAGGCAGATAATGAAAGCTGAAGGCAAAACAATCACAATCGAAAAATTAAACGAGTTAAATGAAGTTCTAGTAGTAAGATTAAAAGAAAATGTTATTCTGACAAAATTCAGTTTTACTGGCGGAATAAAAAAAGACGAAATAGTTTATGCATTACTAGAAAACAACAAGGCAATAACTTTTGCTGCTTTGCCAGTCAATTATACTGTAACAGTGGTGACAACAAAATGAAAGAAAAAGCCCAATTGTCACTGGAAGCATTAATCGCTTTAAGTGCTTTCATCGTGTTTCTTGCATTAATAGTTCACGGATTAAACTTTGTTAACCAAGAAACCATAGAAAACACGTTAAACTTCAATGCAAAAAGTGAAGCCTTAGAATGTGCTTTAATAACTGACAGCATTAACACAAACAACAACTTAAAGTTTAAAGAACTAGACTTAAATTGTTTTTTCATAGAAAACAAGGCTTACGCTTTTGTTAAAGGTACAGAAAGCAGTGAAGGCAGAGAGTTTTCAGTTGAATTAGTCAATGGAAATAAAAACTTAAAACATTACGGTGAAAGGAATTGAAAGAAAAAGCAAACATCTTGTTTTTGGATTTAGGTTTCAGTATTATAGTGATTTTAATAATTGTTTTTGTTGTCTTAAGTTTTGTTAGTCAAAACATTGGATTCCAAGAAGACAATTACAAGAACTTATTACTTGAAAAGCAGACAGTTTTCATTTTAGACAGTTTAATAAAAAACAATTATTCTGAAAACCCTTTAACTGGTTCTGCATTTTATAATAATGAAACAAAGCGAGTTGAAAGTAATGTTCTAGACTTAAGATTACTGGAAAGAATTAATGAAAGTGACTTTAATGGTTTTAGCGGTTTTGAATTAAAGGAAGTTTCATTTGAAAGTATTGAAGGCAGCAAAAGAGTTTTTCTTGAAAAAGAAATTGTCAAAGGCAACTGCTATAGTTTGGAAAGACTTGTAATAGTTAAAGGCTTAATTAATGAAAAAGGATTGTTAAAGGTGGTTAATTGCAGTTAAAAGGCATCGTTTTTAGTTTAGAGTCCTTAATAACCTTGACTATTTTACTGCTAATAGTCTTACAGTCAATGCCAAGTAATTCTAATCTTGAAGATTTAATTGTTTTACAAAAATCAAATGACTTGCTAAAAGTCTGGTGCAAAGAAAAAAGCTTTGACTTAGAAAACATGAAAAAAGACTTTAAATTAATTTTTCCTGAAAACCAAGGAGTAATAGAATTAAGCAGGCAAAAACTAAACGTTAACAGTGAAAAAAGTTTTTTTAATTTGAAAAGAATTACTGTTGAAAGTTATTGTTCTGAAAGATTAAAGTTAACTGTCCACTATTAAAATTAACTTGTTGTTGTTTTTTGAAATTCTTAAAAGAATTCTTTCCTTAAAAGATTGTTTAGAGAAAAAAATGGTTTCAGGAAATTCAAGGCTTAAGGTTTTAGATTCATTTAACTCTAAACTCTTAACTTTCAAAGCAAGAGTTTTTCCATTTGATTCCAACTGCCACTCGTTAATTATTTTGCTTTCAATTAAGAAACTTGAATCATTTTCCAAGAACTGTAACTGTTCAACTTTTTCTTTTAATCGAACTGAAAATAATTCAGCATTTCTTACATCTAAAGAGTAAAGGCTTAAATTATGGGCTTGAATTATTAGCGGAGTTAACACTAGAAAAACACTTAAGAAAGCGCTTAAAACTAACAATAATTCAAGGCTCAACTGCCCTTTACTCAATGTCGTCAATCTCTTTAAAGATTTTGCTGGCTTTTTTTTCTATTACTTTGCTTGCATCAGTTGAAGTGTTACTTAACTGACTTACAACAAGCAAAGCAACCGCAATAACAGCAGCAAGAATTATAATTAGTTCAGCTGAAACTTGTGCTTTTTCTCCCAAAATCATTTCTTGAGCCTCCCATTAAAATAAGTTAAAAGGGTTTAAAAAGCTTAAGTTTTAGTAATTCTTTATGCCTAAAACAAAATTTCAGTTAAGTAAAACAGAATTAAAGCATTTGTTTATTTCATGGCTGGTTATCAGTATAGCTTTAGCTTTTGCTTTAACAGGCATAAACGAAAACTTACTTATGACAATTCCTGCTTCAATGCTTGTAACAGCAACAGCATTTATTTTCCACGAACTAGCACACAAGTATACTGCAATTCATTTTGGAGCTAAAGCAGAATACCGTGCTTGGATGAGCGGACTGGTTTTTGCTTTACTTTTAGCTGTAACAGTCAGAGTAGTTTTTGCTGCTCCCGGAGCAGTATACATTTTTGGAAAAAACATTTCAAAAAGAGAAAATGGTTTGATTTCTTTTGCCGGGCCGGCAACAAACATTGTTTTAGGAGTAATCTTTCTAGTTTTATGGGCTTTTGTTAACCCTTTAGAAGGGTCAATTCTTGGTTTGGCTTTAATGTGGGGAGCATTCATTAACTTTTTTCTAGCATTCTTTAACATGATTCCAATAGGACCATTAGATGGAAAAAAGATTCTGGCTTGGAACTGGATGGTTTGGACAGTAACTTTTATTCCTTTAGCTGGAATAATTTTCTTGAGTTTTTTTGGGACACTCATTTAACGTAAGAAGGCTTGACTGGTTTTATTTGAGTTGTAGCTTGTTCTCGGAAAGCATTATAAGCCAGAATTGTTTCAGTTGTAACTGAAGGAAAAACTTTTCTTAAAGCTTTTTCAAAATGGAACTCGTTTAACATAGTTGGTTTTAAGTTGTTTTCACGCAAAGCAATCAATACAGCTTCTTTAATTAAGCCTTCTAAGTCAGCTCCGGAAAAACCATCAGTTTTAATTGCCAAAGAATTAACGTTAAAGTCTTTTTCTAACGGCACGTTCGTTAAATGAACTTTCAAAATTTCTTCCCTGGATTTCTCGTCAGGTGAAGGTACTAAAATTATTTTATCAATTCTGCCAGGACGCAATAATGCAGGGTCAACTAAATCAGGCCTGTTTGTTGCAGCAATAAAAACAACGTTTTTTAGTTCTTCAACTCCACTTAACTCTGTTAAAAGTTGGTCTAACATTCTTTCACCTGCACCCGAATCAAAAGCACTGCCTCTCTGACTTGCAATAGAGTCAATTTCATCAAAGAAAACTATTACTGGCGCAACTTTTCTGGCTTTAGCAAAAACTTTTCTCAAATTTTTTTCACTTTCACCAACAAACATTGACATTAATTCCGGGCCCTTAATGCTAATAAAGTTTGCTTCACTTTCATTCGCAACAGCTTTAGCCAAAAGAGTTTTCCCTGTGCCGGGCGGACCATACAACAAAATTCCTTTCGGTGGTTTAACACCCATTTGCTTAAAAACTTCAGCGTTTTTTAAAGGCCATTCCACAACTTCTTTTAATTCTTCTTTAACGTTTTCCAAACCACCAATATCCAGCCACTTAATGTTTGGAATTTCAACTAAAACTGCACGCAA
The DNA here is from genome assembly GCA_043821385.1 of archaeon. GTDB lineage: Archaea > Iainarchaeota > Iainarchaeia > Iainarchaeales > JBDRCV01 > JBDRCV01. The sequence continues at coordinate 15,175 of JBDRCV010000080.1, forward strand.
TGCCGACGGTTGAACGTCTTTCAAACCATCATTAAAGTCCTGCCTTTGAACCTCTAAAGCCTCTAAGACTTCAGGCGGAATTATATCTTTATCCAAATCCATTTTTGGCAGATATCTTCTAAGAGCACGCATTGCTGCTTCCTTTGTTAAAGCCGCTAAGTCTGCGCCAACAAAACCATGCGTGATTCCGGCAAAATGTTTTAAGTCAACGTCCTTGTTTAAAGGCATGCCTCGAGTGTGAATTTGAAGTATTTCAAGCCTGTCATTAGAATCCGGCACCCCAATCTCTATTTCCCTGTCAAACCTTCCAGGCCTTCTTAAAGCTTCATCTAAAGAGTTAACACGATTAGTTGCCGCAATAACAATAACATCACCTCTTGCTTCCAAGCCATCCATTGAAGCAAGCAATTGAGCTACAACCCTTTTTTCTACTTCGCCAAAAACTTCATCTCTTTTTGGAGCAATAGCATCAATTTCATCAATAAAAATAATGCTTGGAGAATGCTCTTCTGCTTCCTTAAAAATTTGCCTAATTCTTTCTTCTGCTTCACCAACAAACTTTGAAATAATTTGCGGGCCGTTAACTAAAATAAAGTTTGCCTGAGTTTCATTTGCAACAGCTTTAGCTAAAAGAGTTTTCCCAGTTCCAGGCGGGCCATAAAACAAGACTCCTTTTGGAGGGTCAATTCCAAGTTTTTGAAATAATTCAGGGTGACGCATTGGCAGTTCAATTAGTTCACGAATTTTTATTACTTTTTCATTCAACCCGCCAATATCCTCGTAAGCAATTCTTGGCAGTTTATCAATTTCTCCTTTAACTGGTTCTTCTTTTAAAATAAACTGGGTTGCATCAGTTACTTTAGTAATTCCTTTAGGGTCAGTTTTAGTTACAATATAAGTGAAAGCAGCACCAAAAACTGAAATTAAAACTTCATCTCCTTTAGTTAAAGGTTTCCCAAGAAAATCTCTTTTAAGAATCCTATCATAACCAGTTGCAACAATTCTAACTTCTTGAGTTGGAGCAAGCATTACTTTTCTTGCTTCACGATAATCAGATTTTCTGACTTTAACTTTGTCTCCAAGAGAAACTTTAACATTCCGCCTAATTAATGAATCCATTCGAATAACTTCCTTGCCTTCATCTTCAGGCGGAGCAGGCCAAATAATTGCAGCAGACTTTTTTTTGCCTTCAACTTCAACAATGTCGCCTGAAGTTAAACCAAGAGCATTCTTTGATTTTAAGTCCAAAGAAACAATGTTTCTTCCAATCATGTTAGGCAAAGACTCTTGAACACGCAAAGTCAAACTTTTATCCTCAAACATAAGAAACTAATTAAGAGAAATAGTTAAAAAATGATTTTAGGAGTTGAATTCAAACAATTGAATGGTTTTCCTTGTTTGCTCAAGAAAACTTTCAAGGTTAGATGAAAGTTTTTTTGCTTGAACCGTGTTAAAGTCATGTTGAGAGAAAAACTTTTCCTTTCCTTTCAAACGCGAAAGTAATTGTTTTTCGTTTTCACCTAAAATGCTTGAATGATAAACAGTTTTCAGTAAAGACAAGTTTGAAATTTCATCTAAAAGAAAAACATCCTGTAAAATCATTGCCTCAGTTGTTTGCGGACTGCCAGTAATAGAATGTTCTTTAACACAATGTAAAACCTTGTTAATAGTTTCATTGTTAAAATTATTTGTTAAAAGAAATTTCTTGGTTTCAGCTAAACTCCAGTCAATCAAGTTTTGCTTATACTTAAAATAAAACGGCAAACCCAAATTATGACAGTAATTGCTTAAAGTTAAAACTTCTAATTCTTTTACTGAAAGACTTTCGTCAGGAATAATTTTTACAATAAATTCCTGCATTCTTTGAGTTTCAGAAAAACCAATTAAAGGATAATTAAAAGTTTTCTTTTTAAGTAACTCTAAAAGTTTTTCATTTAACAATTACAACATCTCCTGGCAGCATTGAAATAATTTCATCCAAAGTAATTGAAAGCTTTTGTTTTGTTTTTTCCTCAAAAAGCTTTAAAGTACTTTTTGCAATTAAACTCTTCTTTTCTCTACCTGGTTTAAAAGTCAAGTAATGTTTGCAGTGTTTTTTAACGCTTTCAGGAGAACCAGATAAAAGTGTTAAGTCTTTTCTTAAACCTAACGCAAAAACTAAAGGAGTGTTCCTGTACCAGACTCTTTTACCATAAATCATAAACGCACCCTTACCCAAGAACTCTCCCGGCATGGCTTTTTTTGAAACCTGTTCAGGTAAAACAGAATAAACATCAACTGAAGCATAATTGTTTTGCCAAGCCTTAGAATAACAAGCAGAAAAAGTTGCTGCTTCGCGAAGAGAAGTTTCTGGAGCAGTATTATTTTTAGTTTTTAAAATTACATGTGCCGCACCTTGAATGTCAGCATGAAAATACAAGTCATCTTTTTCCAAGTAATTTTTTACAAGGATTTCATTGCTTGTTTCATCCCTTCCACCAATCAACAGCAAGTTGTTACTGGTAGTAGACCAGTGAAATTTTTCAAACCACTCTCGTTTTCTTTTTTTTGTTAAAATTTTCTTCTCTGCCACTGTTTCCTTAAAAGATTTTTTTTCTTTAATTCTAACAATCTTTTTTTCCGTATCATTTAAAGCTTTAAGCAAACCAGAAAGCTTTCTTTTTGCTTTTTTTGCTTTTTGCTCATAATCAGAGGCATTGGCTTCAATGCTTTTAGTGTAATCAATTTCAATTCTCAATCTAATCCCTTTTGTTTTTTAATAGCTTTTAAAACTGACTCGCTTCGAGAAGAATCCTTGTAGAAAGGAATGCTGGTAAAATAAATTTGCCTGTCTTTAATTAAATCATGAATTCCCTTCATAGAACCATAAAACTTTTCTTCCACTCCAGTATGGTAAGTTTCAACGTCAGGGTAAATGTGCCTGGCCAAAATGTTAAGGTTCCCTGAACCAATAATTGAAGACATCCTGTAAAGATTGTCATCCTTTTTAATTCTTTCAAGCAAGTCATTAAAAAGCTTTTTTTTTGAAGTATCAATTTGAAGCAAAACCATTGGCTCTAAGTTAAAGCCTAATTTCTTGTAATTTAATTTAACAGTAAAATGCTGAATTAAGCCTTCTCTTTTCATGAATTCAAGAGAACTCTTGATTGTAGCTTTATGATAGCCCGTGTACTTTTGGATTTGATTAAGGTTTGGAATCAGAGACCTTTCCTTAAATAATGCATCCAGAATACGAATTCTAGTCTCATCAAGCAATTCTTTCTGTTTAGGCACAAAAAACACCTTTTAATGTAATATCATTATACTTAAACTTTATTTAAACCTTTAGATTAGGCACTAAAACTTAAAGATTCTTTAAATACTAGTTTATACTATAAACATGCAGTTTTGTAATAAAAACTAATGAAAAGGAGTTGGAAAAAACTAAAAAATACAAAGTGAAAGAAATGGAAGGGAACAGGCTTACCGTGCTTAAAACGGACTACTTGTTGTTTTGGTTCCCTTTCCATAAAACCCTAGTAAACTGAAAGTCTTTTTCTCTTTTTTACTCTTTTATTAATCTTTCATGAAGTTTATTCTTTCATTACTCTTTCATGAATTGAGCCAGCAAAGCTTCCAACTGAATTCTCTCATTACTGCCTTCAACAATTCTGAAATTGTATTCCCCAATCTTGTCAATCAAATCAATTTTCTTTTTAGAAGAAATAATTGATTCATCTAATTCAAGTAATTCCTTATACATTTGAAGTATAACGTCTTCACCGCTCATTCCATGTTCAAATAACAAAACGTCAAGCTTGTCTCTTGCTTTCAAGAATTCTTTTTTTAATGCAAGCAAAAGCATTTCCTTTACTTCCACTGGCTTTGCACGAGAAGCAACTTCAAAAATAATTGAATCAGTTATCTTATTGCTAATGCTTGCAGCACTCTGCAGTAAGTTAACTACTCTTCTTAAATCGCCTTCACAAACATAATTTACTGCTTCCAAAACCTTGTTGTCAATTTTTAAGTCCTCTTTTCTTGCAATAAATTTTACCTGCTCGTCAATTTGCTTTGAAGTTAAAGGCTTAAAACGAAAAACAACACAACGGCTCTGCAAAGGTTCAATAATTCTTGACGAATAATTACAAGAAAGCAAAAATCTGCAAGTTTTAGTGTACTTTTCCATTGTACGTCTTAATGCTTGCTGGGCATCAGAAGTCAAAGCATCACTTTCATCAAGAAAAATTATTTTAAACTTAGAGTTCAAAGCCAGAGTCCTGGCAAAATCCTTGATTGTTGAACGCACAACATTAATTCCTCTTTCATCGCTTGCATTTAACTCTAAAAAGTTTCTTTCAAATTGTTCTCCAAACAAATCATAAGCCAAAGCAACAGCACAAGAAGTCTTTCCAACTCCAGGCGGCCCAGACATTAAAATGTTCGGTACATTCCTAAATTCAGAGTAAGCTTTAAGTCTTTTAACAACATTTTCTTGACCCACAACCATTGAAAGATTTTTAGGACGATATTTTTCAGTCCAAGGAAGGTTTTCTTCATTCATTTTCTCACAATATAATCTTATCAGGGATTAAGGTTTTAAATTCATTGCAAGCAACATTTATAGGAAAAAAGGTTTTTATTAATACAGTAAAATTAAGGAAAAGAATTAAAATGGAAAAAAAATGGTTTCAATTACTGGTATTGTTTATACTATTTTATACTGTAATGTATTTTGTCAGCACTTTCACTGAAATACAGAACTGGGATTCGCCAATGTTTTACTTAATTCCAATTCCTGCATTCTTTTTCTTATACTTTTTGGTTGACTGGGTAAATGAAACCTATAAAACAAAATTAGGCTTACAAGTCTGGTACCCTATAGCTTTTCTGGTAGTTTCACTTTTAGCTTACTTTGTTGCAGTTTACTGGTACTATCACAACATTCACGTCGTCTTATCAGGTTTAGAACAACCAGTCTTTGACTATTTTGCTGAATTAAAACAATCAGCTTTCCTGCAATTTATTGTGTTTGGATTACTTGGATGGGTTTCAAGAATAATCATTGAAAAAGTAGGAATTGAAGGAAAAAAAGATAAAGATGAAGAAAAAGAAGCAAAGAAAGACAAAGACAAGAAAGAAGAAAAAGAAGAAAAGGAAAACCAAGACAAAACAGAAGTAAAGGAAAGCAAAACAGACAGTGAAAAAAGTGAAGTAAGTGAAGTTACTGATTAAAACGTTTGGCTGTTCCTTAAACCAATCAGACAGCGAACAATTAAAAGGATTTCTTAAAAGTTTTAATGTTCTTTTTACAAGTGACTTAAATAAAGCAAACACAGTTATAATTAATTCATGCGGAGTAAAAGAACAAACTGAAACTAATGTTTTAAGACTTTTAAGAAAACTTGAAAAAGAAAGAAAAAAAAGAAAATTCAAGCTAATTGTTACGGGTTGCCTGCCTGCAATCAACAATAAAGCCATAATGGAAGTATCTAAAAGCATTTTATTGTTTGGTGCAGGACCAAAAGAATTCAAAAAGATTGCCAAGAAATTAAAGTTAAAAGAAAAAAAACTTTCTTTCAAGCCAGTAAAACAAAACAAGTTTATCGGAATACTGCCAGCAGGTAATGGTTGTTTAGGAGAGTGCAGTTATTGTGCTACAAAGCATGCTCGAGGAACACTTAAAAGCGTGCCAATAAAAGAGTTAGTTAAAAGGTTTAAGTTTTTAGTAAAAGATTCAAAAGAAATATGGTTAACTGCTCAAGACTTGTCAGCTTACGGTAAAGACTTGAACACTAACTTGCTTGAATTATTGAAAGCGTTATTGCAGGTTAAAGGAAATTACAGAGTAAGGCTTGGAATGATGAATGCAAGCCACTTGAAAAAATATTTAAACAAACTACTTGAACTAATGAAAAAAGATGAAAGAACATACAAGTTTTTTCATCTGCCATTACAATCTGGTTCTGACAAAATTTTAAAACAAATGAACCGAACTTACAAAGTAAAAGAATTCTTAGAGACCGTTAAAAAAGCAAGAAAAGAAATTCCAGACATTACAATCAGCACTGACATAATAGTTGGCTTTCCAGGAGAAAGCGAAAAAGACTTTCAGGAAACCTTGAAAGTCGTGAAACAAGTTAAGCCTGGAACAATAAACATTTCAAGATACGGGAAAAGGCTTAATACTCTGGCAAGTGAAATGCAAGGACAACTGCATGGAAGAGATAAGAAAGAAAGGTCAAGAAAATTGACAAAACTTTCACGAGAAATAAAGTTAAAAGAAAACCAGAAACTGGTTGGAAAAAAGTTTGAAGTCTTGTTTACAGAGAAAGGAACTAAAGAAGGCTTTGTTGGCAGAACAAAAAACTATAAAACAGTTGTGGTGAAAGAAAACGTTTTAGGAGAGACAAGAAAAGTCTTGATTACAAAGGCAAGTGAGAACTTTTTAAAGGGTAAAATTGTTTACTAGAAAAAGCCTTTTTTAAACTATTTGCTGTAAAAACATATATTGGTAACAATGGTTTTCAGGTCTGCTTTAATGCATTATAAAGACAATTTTCCAATAGCTTTAAGTTTTGCTATTTTGCTGGTGTTTGTAGTAGTTTTTGACTTGCTTTCAAATACTTTTATTTCAAGTGGAAGCATTTTCTGGGAATATAATTTTTCTTTACTGCACATTTTTGACTACTTAGTTAGCATTCTAACAATCTTATTGTTCTTGCTTGCGTTCTCGTTCTTTTCAAGCGTTATAATCTTTAATACAAAGGAAAGCATTCACTTTTTTGAATTAAAAGAAAAGACAAGGGAAAAAATTAAGAGTTTCACCATAAAAATTTACGTTTATTATTTATTCCTAGTTTTAATCTTAGTTGGATTAAGTTACTTATTGTATACTTTGTTCGTGCCTTTCTGGATTATAACAATTATTGCAGGAATAATTTCAGTTAGCTTGTTTTTTGTTCCACAGTCAATTATAATTGACGAGGACTCTTTAAGGCGAAGCATTAGTCATAATTTTCATTTTATTAGAACTCATTTTTCTTACTTGTTAATAGTTTTTGTCATAGCTTTAGTGTTAGTTTTTATTGTCGGGTTAATAGAGTTTGCTTTAAATTCCTATAGTTATTTAGGCAAGTATGTTGGATTATTTTTAAACCTAGTTATAGTGATTCCATTGATTGAAATCTTTAAAACCCAGTTTTATTTAAGAAAACATGATTTAGCGAAGCCATTCTTAAAGTAAACCTTTTTTACGCTTAAAGTTGCTTTAATTAACTTTTTAAGCTTTTTGTGTTTGAATAATTAATAGTGGAAGAGTGGGGGAGTTGGGAATTTGATGAGTGTACTTGACAAGATTGATAGAAGCATTTTAGAACAACTGTTAACTGACGGCAGAGCAAGCTTTTCAAACATTGCAAAAGAAATTGGTTTGACTGACGTTGCAATAAAAAAAAGGTTTGAAAGATTAAAGAAGAAGGGAATTCTTAACGCAGTTAAAGCAGACATTAACCTTAAATCAATTGGTTTTGAAAACATTGTATTATTACAGATTAGAAGTGATTTAAGCAAGCAAAAAGACATTGAAAGAAAATTGCTTGAAATGGATCCAGTAATTGAACTAACTCAAGTTTTAGGCGAATACAATTTAATTGCAAAACTAGCTTTACCAAACCTTAACTCTGCTCAATATGCTTTAACCAGAATTGGTTTGATTGACGGAGTGCTGGAAGTAAAGTCTTCAGTTGTTTTAGACCAGTTAAAGGATTCTTTTTGTCTGCCAGCACAAGCACTGCAAAAAACACTTTAACACGGGTTTAAATTGTTTTTTGTTTCTAACTAGAAAGAGTCGTGAGTTAATTGAAATTAATTATAGCAGAAAAAGCAATTGCAGGAAAAAGAATTGCAGAAATTTTAAGCAATAATTCTTCCACACTACAAATGTTAAACAATGCAATGGTTTTAAGCTTTCAACAAGAAAAAGAAGGAATTGAAGTAATTCCTTTAAGCGGCCACATTGTTGAAGTTGACTTTCCGAAAAAATACTCTTACTGGATTGGCACTGATTTAAGAAAATTAGTTAACGCTGAAATTGAGTACGTTGGAACACAAAAAAACATTATTAGTTTAATTAAAACGCATTCTCCTAAAATAAATGAAGTGATAATTGCAACTGACGCTGACAGAGAAGGTGAAAGCATTGGCCTGGAAGCTTTAAATTATATTAAGGAAATTAACCCTAAAGTGACTGTAAAAAGAGCTATTTTTTCTGCAATAACTGAATCAGATTTAAATGAAGCTTTCAAGAATTTAACAACTTTAAACTATGACCTAGCAGACTCTGCTAACGCCAGAAGAGAAATTGACTTGATTTGGGGTGCAGTGTTAACAAGGTTTTTGTCAATCGTTTCAGGAAGACTGGGAAAAGAATTTATTTCAGCCGGAAGAGTTCAAACTCCGGTACTGGCTTTAATTGTCAAAAGAGAAAAAGAAAGACTAGCGTTTAAACCAGAAAAGTTTTTTGAAATTAATGCAGTATGCGAGAAAGACAAGAAAAAGTTTGAAGCACAACACCAGAAAGGCAAGTTTAAATCAAAAGAAGAAGCAGAAAGCATTCACAAGAAATTAATTGACGCTAAAAACGGCACAATAACTGAAGTTAAAAAAAGAAAGAAAACTATTGCAAAACCCTTACCTTTTAACACGACAGAATTTTTGAGAGCTGCAACAGCAACAGGTTTTACTGCAGGCAAAGCAATGAATTTAGCCGAAAGCTTGTATATGAAAGGATTAACTTCTTACCCTAGAACAGACAACCAAGTTTACGCTAAAAGTCTGGATTTAAAGAAAGTGTTAAAAGAATTAAGTAAAATAGGAAAATTAAAAGAAGAAGCAGGCAAGTTACTTGCAAAAAAAACTTTGACTCCGTCAAAAGGCAAAGAATCAAAAGATCATCCACCGATTTATCCAGTGGCAGCACCAAAAGAAAACCTTTCAGACCAAGAATGGAGGATTTACGAGTTAATTGCAAGACGGTTTATGGCTACACTTGCTGATGATGCAATAACAGAAAACACGTCTGTAACAATTGACATTGAAAAAGAATTATTTACTGCTAACGGTCAAGTAATTTTAGAGAAAGGCTGGAAAGAATTCTACCCTTATTCTACTTTGAAGGAAACCATTTTACCAAAACTAGAAAAAGGAGATAAAGTAAGTGTTTTAAAAATTGATTTTTTGTCAAAAGAAACTCAACCGCCAGCACGTTACAGTCAAGGAGCTTTAATTAAGTTAATGAGTGACTTGAATTTAGGAACTAAAGCTACAAGGCATGAAATAATTCAGAAATTGTTTGCTCGAAGTTTTTTGACTGGAGCAAAATACGTTGAACCAACAACTCTAGCCATAGCATTAATTGGCGCTTTAGAAAAATACGCTGAAGAAATAACTAAACCTGGGATGACTGCAAGACTGGAAAAAGAAATGGATGAAATTGCTTTGAACTCTAAAGAAAAAACAGAAGTCGTAACAGCCTCAAGAGAAATGCTTGCAGGAGAACTAGAAAAACTGTTAAAAGAAAAAGACAAGATTGGTTCAGAGTTAAGGAATGCTTTAAGAGAAGACTCAAAAGTAGGAAAATGTGATGCTTGCGATGGCATGCTGGTTATAAGAAAAAGCCGTTATGGTAAAAGATTTCTTGGATGCAATAACTATCCAAAATGCACTACTACTTACCCTTTACCACAAAAAGGCCGTTTGTATACTTTAGACAAAACCTGCCCTGAATGCGGTAAACCCACAGTAAAGTTAGTTGGACAACGTTACAGGTTTGAAATGTGCGTTGACATGGACTGCAAAACCAAAGACGGTTGGAAGAAAAAGAAAGCTGAAAAGGACGCTAAAGAAGAGAAAGAAAAGGAAGAGAACGAGAAAGAAGAGAAAAAAGAAATTAAAGAAAACAAGAAAGAAGAGAAAGAACGCAAGAAAAAAAATGATAAAGAAAAAAACTAACTCCACTCACTTAACTTTTTTTGCTTTAATTGTTTGTCAATTATTTTGCTTTGTTTTTTCCAGCTTTTTAAGTCTGTTTGTAGTAAGGTTTGAATGAATTTTAATGAGTCATCTAAGTTGTTGAATGACTTAAAGTTTTCTTGTAAAGCATTCCTTACACTTTCACGAATAAGCCAGACTCCTAAAGACTTGTAAGATTGTTTTGTTTCCCGAAAGATTATTGCTCCGCCTTGACGTTGGATTTTCTTATAGTATTCTGTTACTGCTAAGCGTGCCGCATAATATGCTCCTAAAACGTTTGAAGCGTAAGTTTTTCTTCCAGAATAGAATTCAAAGTCGTGAGAGAAAGTTTTTGAACCAAGCATTAATTCTAGTTGTTCAAAACACCATTCAGTTGGCAGCAATAAGATTATAAATGAGTTTTCAATAAATTTTAAGTTAAAAACCCGGTAATCTTGTAATTGTTTAAAAGACTTTAAGTCAGAAACTAGTTTGTTGCTTGTAATGCTGTCAACTGCAGTAATTGAAAAACGTGTTGGCACAAAACGCCTGTCTTTTTTCACTCCTAAAAGCCCAACACTTAAAATTTTTTGCAGGTAATCTACTTCAAAGTTTTTTGAAAACAACTCGTTTAAAGCAGTAACTGATTTAACGTCAATGTCTGAAACTAGGTAGTCAACTTTTTTTGGGATTACTGGATTGTCAATTAATTTAAAGGATTCCAGATTTGATTTTTGTTTTAATGGAAAAATATAATTACTGAATTCTGTTTTGCCTGAATAAAAATTGTTTACTTGAAGTTCTGCTTGTAAAGGGTTTTCAGACATTACGCTTTCCTGTATTTCTTTTAACTCGTAACCTGGGTTTCTTGCACTTGAAGGAGAAACATTTTTTTTTGAAGAAAGAAGTGATGTGCTTCTGTTTAAAATTTCTTGTTTTGTTAAACCAAACCAGTTAATAGTTGAATAAAAAGTTAAGTCTTTAATCGTTTGCTGACTTGAAAGAGGTGCCAGAGAAATCTTTGGATAATTGTAAGAGGAAATGAAAACACTGGGCGGTAAAAACACTTCAATTTTCTTTTTCATGACAATTATTATTGTATTCAATTCTTTTTAAAAACAATAAATTTATAAGTTAAAAGAGTCTTTTATTATCGTTTAGCGTGGGGAATAGTATGCCTTCTTATCTTGATGAAATGATTAAAAAATCCAAAGAAAAAAAAGCCAGAGACAGTCCTGACAGTATTTCAAGTGATAAAGTTAAAGACGAGTTAAGGAAGTCCTTGGAAGCCTTAAAAGCTAAATCAAATATTGAGAGCTTTAGAGAAGTAAGGCCTGTTGTTAAGTCTGAAGCGCATGCCTTGAAAGCAGCCATTATTCCTGATAAAGAAAAAATTGATGAAGACGAAAAGAAAAGCGAGTTCCAAAAAGAATTAGAGTCAAGCGAGAAAATCCTTATTACTTCTTACGGGCAGGTAAAAATTTACAAGATTAAAGGCAAAAGCCTTCTACACTATGAAGTTCCGGTTCCTCAAGCCCGAACCATGGAAAGAACTATTATTAACACTATTAGAGAGGCTGCAACCAGAATTATTTCCGTTGCACCCTACAAGATTCGAGACCCAGAGCAAAGAAAAAACGTTTACTACCAGCAGATAATGGAAATTTTAAGGTCTTCACCAGAACTGCATATTCCTGAACAAAAATTTGATTTTTATGCTAGTGCTGTTGTAAGAGAAATGGTTGGTTATGGAATAATTGACCCTTTAACTCAAGACGATAACTTAGAAGAAATAATGGTTATTGGGCCAAAAAAACCAGTTTACGTTTTTCACAGAGACTACGAAATGATGACTACAGGCATAGAATTTTACTCTGAACAAGAAATTGAAGACTTAATTAACAAGATTGCAAGACAAGTTGGAAGAAGAATTGACCAAAGCAATTCCTTGTTAGATGCAAGACTGCCTGATGGTTCAAGAGTTAATGCTACAATTCCTCCATCATCAGTTGATGGCCCGAGTTTAACTATCAGAAAGTTTAGGAAAAACCCTTACTCTATAATTGATTTAATAAAGTTTAATACTGTTGGAAGTAATATTGGCGCTTATCTTTGGGTTATGGCTGAAGGTTTAGGTGTCATGCCGGCAAACGTTTTAATTTCAGGTGGAACTGGTTCAGGTAAAACAACTTTGTTGAACGTTATGGCATCATTTATTCCAAAAAAAGAAAGAATTATTTCAATTGAAGACACTGCCGAACTGAATTTGCCTTTAGAACACTTTATTAGAATGGAAGCCAGGCCACCGGGAATGGAAGGCACTGGAGAAATAACCATGGACATTTTAACCAAGAATTCTCTTAGAATGCGTCCAGACAGAATAATTGTAGGTGAAGTAAGACATAATGAAGCTTACAGTTTGTTTACTGCCATGAACACTGGACATAATGGTTGTTTTGGAACCATTCACGCTAACTCTCCGCAAGAAACAATTGTAAGAATTACTAGTCCTCCAATGAATGTTCCAGAATTAATGCTTGCAGGCCTGGATATAATTATTGTAATGCATAGAATTCACGACAAACAAAAAGGCACTATTAGAAGGATTACTGCAGTAGCTGAATTATCTGGGGTTTTGGAAAAGAAAGCTCAAACTCAAACGATTTTTGAATGGGATCCAGTTAAAGACGAGTTAGTTGAAACCGGAATTCCAAGCATTTTTATGAGAAAACTTGAAAAGTTCACTGGTTTAAGCAGAATGGAAATTGAAAGAGAAGTAAATAAAAGAAAAAAGTTTTTAGAAGAACTTGCAAGAGAAAGCATTACAAACAACAAAGTTATCTCTGACAGAATTAATGATTATTATATAGAAAACAAGTAGCTGGTATTAATGGATGGATTAAAAAACTTAAAGAAAGCAATTCAAGAAAGAAAAACTGCAGAAAAAACAATGTCAAAAAAACCTCAAACAGATGAATTCAAAAGCATTGACTTAGAGCAAGTTGAAAGCATTGTCAGCAAAATGCGAAAACGTTACTCTGAAGAAGGACTAGAATTTGAAGAAGTTTCAGGCAGGCTAAAAGAATTAAGAGGAATAATTGCTGAAGGCCAGCACGCTGAACTAGAATTAAAGTCAATTGAAGACATTCAAACAGTTGCCTCTCCATTAAATTTTCAAATAGGAAAAATTTACTTAAAGTTTAAAGAACCATTAAGCAAAATCGTAAAATACTTTTCAAAGTTCTCTCAAACTAGACTGTTAAGTTATTACTTGTATAGTGCTAACATGCGTTACACTATCGGGCAATACTTGGCTTTAAGTGTTACTGCAACCGCCATAATAACAATTATTACTGCAATTCTTTCAGTCATACTTTTAGGGTTGTTTGCACCAAAATATATTTTTATTTTTCCGACAATAATTATAATGACTTTTGTTTTCAGTACTGCAGTAAGTTTTCTTATTCCAAGACAGAGAGCCAGAAGCAGGGGAACAGAAATTGACAGAGAGTTGCCTTTTGCTTTAAGACACATTGCAACAGAATTAAAAGCCGGAGTAGGATTGTACAGGACTTTACAAACGATTGCGGTAGCAGATTACGGGGTTTTAGCTGAAGAGTTTGCTAAAACCATTAACGAAATAGAAGAAGGCACTGACACTAAAATTGCTTTAAAGCACTTGGCTTTAAGAACGCAGTCAAAAAACTTAAGAAAAGCATTACTGCACGTTATTAGAGCTTTAAAAACTGGAGGAAACTTATCTAGTGCCATGGAAACGATTGCTGAAAATGTTTCATTTGACTTAAGAATTAAAATGCGAGAGTTCAGCGAGAAAATGAATTTCTTTGGAGTAATATTCTTGTTTATTGCAATAGTTTTGCCAGTGTTTGTAGCCATTCTTGGAGGAATAAGTAATTCTCCTCTAGGAATGGGAGGACAAAACTTTATGTCAGGCATTCTAGAACCACAAATGATTGCAATAATTTACTTGGTTTTAATGCCATTAATTTTTGTTTTCCTAATAAGTTATATTAAAATGATTGAACCAAAAATGTGATTAAAATGAAGAAATTAAAGTTTAGTTGGTTAGAAAAATACGATAAAATAATGAAAAAGACAAAGCTTAAAATGGATGCCAAAATCTGGATTAGCTTAATTTTCGTTATTTCAATTACAGCAATGACTGCAGGATTACTATTCAGTACTACTCTGGGAATATTATTGTTTATTGTAATTTTAGATTTAGGTTTAGGTTACCCTTACTTTAAATACCAGTCAAGAATTGCAGACATTGAAGACAACTTGCCTGACGCTTTAAAACAAATGGCTGACACCTTGAAAGCAGGCGGAACTTACGAGTATGCTTTAAGAGAAGTTTCAGCTTCAGACTTTGGAGCTTTAACCACTGAAGTAAATTATGCTTTAAGAAGATTAGAAGAAGGAGAAAACTTTGAAAACTCTTTAAAATCATTAAGTGAAAACATTGACTCAAGGTTAATTAGAAGAACTGTAACCATAATAGTTGACTCAATTAAGTCTGGAGCTGGTTTAGCTGATGTCTTAGAAGAAGTTGCAGAAGACATTCGAGACGCTCACAGAATAATTCAAGAAAGAAAAAGCAAAACTTTAATGCAAGTATTGTTTATGGTTGCAGCTGGAGCAGTAGTAGCACCATTTATTCTTGGAATGGTTTCAAGCATTATTGACATGCTGATAAATAAGTCAATTGAGTTAGGAGTAGCAGCAAAAGAAGAACTAGTTGAAGCAATTAAAACAAAAGACTTGATTTCCCTGTTAATGGAATCATACTTGTTTATTGAAATTATTGCTTCAAGCATAATGATTTCATTAATGCGTGATGGTAAGTTCTCTAAAAGCGTTATGTACTTACCAATATTGTTATTTATAGCTTACATTATTTATTTAGTTGGAAAAGTAATGGTTGGAAGCGTTGTAGGCGGAGTAAGCACTGGAGGCATAATGCCATGAAATTAAAAAAATTATTAAAAGAAACTAAAGCACAAACAAGCATGGAAGTACTGTTATTGTTAGCTGGAGCAGTATTAATTGCAACCATGGTAGGATTATACTTGAAAGGATTGCCAACTCAAGCAAACATTAGTTCAAACGTTGAAGGCATCAGCCAAAACATAATTAAAGACATTGAAAGGTAAAAAAAATTAAATAAAACTTATATGAAAGCAAAACAGTAAACTTTAAATATAGTTAAAATAATTCATTGTAAGGAGGTAGAAAAACCATGTTAAGAAATAAAAA
>JBDRCV010000081.1:0-2049 GCA_043821385.1 archaeon
AAAGTTTGCAGGTTTACTTTCAAAAAAGAATTTGATAAAACTCAAAAAATCGTTAAAGAACAATTAGGTGAAATATAGTGTTTGATTTCACAAACCATCTTTTAATGAACAAACACTTCTTCATGGAAAAAGGAAAGATTGGTGCTTTCAAACAGGAAGGGTTAATGATTCCAATGACAATTCTTTCCGGAATGCTGAAATTATTTGAAGAAAAAGACTTTAAAAAAATTTATAAGGCAACAAAAGAAGGCGGAGATATTTGGGTTAAAAACATGAAAAAAGATTATGGTAAAATGTCTGGACAAGAAGCAGTCATGTGGAGTTCAAAATTAGTAACTTTTGCTGGGTGGGGAGAATTAAATGTTGTTTCAGTTAAACCAAAAGATTCTACAGTTATTTATGAGTTAAAAAACTCTGCTTTAGTTGAAACCAGAGGCAAGTCAAGAAAAGCTATTGACCATATGACTAGAGGACTTGTTGCTGGCACAGTAACACAAGGCTTTGAAATTGACGCTGAAGCAGTTGAAGTCTGCTGCAAGGCTAAAGGAGATTACGCTTGCAGGTTTGTCGTTAAAGAAAAAAACTCTTTTGACAAAAATCATCCTTTGGTGAAAGAACAATTAGGTGAACTATAATGTTTGATTTTACTAATCGTCTTTTATTAAACAAACACTTTAAGATGGATAAAGGAAAAATTAGTGTGTTTAAGCAAGAGGGAATAATGATTCCAGTAACAATACTTTCTGGCCTGCTTAAAGTTTTTGAAGAAAGAAATGCTATAAGACTTTACAACGCATCCAAAAAAGGGGGAATTGACCGGATAAAACAAATGAAACAAGATTATGGAAATATGTCTAACGAAGAACTTATCATGTGGGGTTCTAGATTAGTAACTTTTGCAGGATGGGGAGAATTAAACGTTGTGTCAGTTAAACCAAAAAATATTGTTATAACATATGAGGTAAAAGACTCTGCACTAACAGAAACAAGGGAAAAAACAAACAAAGCAATAGACCATATTTTAAGAGGACTTTTGGCTGGAGGACTAAGTCAAGGGTTTGGCAGTAGTATGGAAGCAATAGAAACACAATGTAAAGCTAAAGGAAATCCTATATGCCAAATTATAGTTAAAGAAAAAAATACTTTTGACAAAAATCACCCATTGTACAAAGAACAAGTAGGTGAAAACTAAGTGTTTGATTTGACTTTTAATCTCTTAGCTAACAGAAATCTAAAATTTGAGAAGGGAAAGATTAGTGTTTTTAAACAACAAGGAAGTTTAATCCCTGTAACCCTGCTTGTTAGAATGCTAAAAATTTTTGAAAAGAAGCATGGCAAAAAGATTTACGAGATTGGTAGAAAAGAAGGCGAAAGTTGGTTCAGAACAATGAACCAAGACTATGGAAAATTAAACAAAACAAATGTTATTTCCTGGGGGTGCAATCTTATAACCTTTGCAGGGTGGGGAATATTAAAAGCCGCTTCAGTTGACATTGCAAACAAAATAATCATCTATAAACTAGAAGATTCTGCAATAGCTGAAGAATGGGGAAGAGAAACACACGCTATAGACCATCTTCTCAGAGGGTTGGCCAGTGGAGGAATTAGTTACATTTTAGAAAAAGAAATGGACACAATTGAAATAACTTGCAGAGCTAAAGGAGAATTTAGTTGCCAATTTCTTGTTAAACCCAAAGAAGAGTTTGATCAAACACATAAAAAAGTAAAACAACAACTAGGTGAACTATAATGTTTGAGATCGCTAAACAATTATTGATTCATAAAACGTTAAAACTTGAGAATGGAAAAATTAACTTATTCTGCCACCCAGTGTTTTTGACTCCAGTTTCATTTTTTAACAACTATGTAAAAAAAAGTGATAATGCAAAAGAATTGTATTATGCCGCCAAAGAAGAAGGAATCAAATGGTTTAATGAAATGGAACAAAGATACGGTAACTTAAACCATGAAAAAACTTTGACTTGGGGTTGTAAAACTCTTTCAATGGCTGGTTTAGGAACAGCAAAACTGGTTTCATTGGATGTAAAA
>JBDRCV010000082.1:0-9063 GCA_043821385.1 archaeon
TCTTTAGTGTTAGCTTCAGGCAAATAAATATGAACAAAAACACAATTCTTGTTTAAATTCCTTTTAATAAACTCACGAATAATAGATGTTTTTCCAATCTTCCTTAAACCAATCAACGCAAGATTTCTTTTCTGGCCTTCACCAATAAAAGAATCCAGCCTCCGAGACAATAAATCCAACTCTTTAACTCTATTGACAAAATCCTTCCCATAAACAGGGTCACCTAAACCAACCATATAAAACAATAATGAAGATATAAGTTTATAATTATATAGGTTAGCCAACCTATAGGTTGGGCGACCTATAGTTAATGACCAAAGTACAAGTCTTTCATTTCCTTGTTTTTAAGTAATTTTTTTCTTGTACCGCTTAAAGCAATTTCGCCGTTCTCCATTACAATTGCTTTATCACAGATTTCTAAGGCAAGGAAAGCATTTTGTTCAACTAAAACAATTGTCGTGCCAGTTTCATGGATTTCCTTTATTTTCTTGAAAACTTCAGTCATTGCCTTAGGACTTAAACCAAGAGAAGGCTCGTCAAGAATTAATAGTTTTGGTTTTAAAATTAAAGCTCTGGCAATGGAAAGCAATTGTTGTTGTCCGCCGGAAAGCATTCCAGACTGAATTGAAAGCTTTTCTTTTAGAATTGGAAACAAAGTTAAAACTTCCTTTAAACGAGAGTTAAAGATTTCAGATTTTAAAGTGTAACCTGCAACTTCAAGGTTTTCTTTAACTGAAAGAGAAGAAAACATCTTTCTTCCCTGCGGAACAATAGCAATGCCCTCTAAAACAATTTGGTCAGGTCGCAGAGAAGAAATTATTTTAGAATCAAACTTGACTTTTCCTTTCCAAGGTTTAAGCAAACCAGTAATCACTTTTAAAGTAGTAGACTTACCGCAACCATTTGGCCCAATTATGGCAAGTAATTCTTTTTCTTTAACTTGAAAAGAAATGCCTTTAAGGATTTCAAGGTCAGAGTAACCAGCAGACAAGTTTTCAACCATAAGCAATGATTTCATAATTTAACCTTCTCTCCAATGTAAGCTTCAATTACTTTCTTGTTGTTTTTGATTTCTTTTGGTTTTCCTTCAGCTATTAGTTTTCCTTCATCCAAAACAATCACTTGGTCAGATAAACCTAAAACAAACTTTAAGTCATGTTCAATTAAAAGAATTGCTTTGCCTTCCTTTTTAACATTCAACAAGACTTCTTTAATCTTTTTTCTCATTAAAGGATTAACTCCAGCAACAGGTTCATCTAACAACAACAAGTCAGCATCACTTGCAAGGCTTCTGGCAATTTCAAGCAGTTTTCTTTGACCGTAACTTAAGTCAGAGGCTAGAGAGTTTTCCATTTCCTTTAAACCAACTAATTCAAGAAAATGCCTGCAATAATTAATGTTTTCTTTTTCTTCTTTTAAAACAAAATTTTTTCTAGTCAAAGCCGTAAAAAAGTTTTCTCCAAGTTGTTTTTTTGCTAACAACAAGTTCTCCATCACAGTCAAAGAAGGAAAAAGTTTAATTAACTGAAAAGTTCGAATTAAACCAAGCTCAGCTATTTTATGGCTTTCAAAACCAGTGATTGGTTCACCTTTAAAGATTACTTTACCTTCATCTGGTTTCATTAAACCAGAAACCAAGTTAAACAAAGTTGTTTTTCCGGCACCGTTAGGCCCAATCAAAGAAGTAATAGAGTTTTCTTTAACTTGAAAGCTAACATTGTTAACAGCTTTCACTCCGCCAAAAGACTTTGAAAGACTTTCAAGTTGCAGTAACATTTTTCTTCCTCCCAAAAACTTTTTCTCCAAGAATTCCTTGAGGGCGTTTTAAAACTAGAATTATTAAAAGGAAAGCATAAATTAACTGCCTTAAAGCTCCAACCATTGAAGAAGGCAAGTTTAAGAAACGCAATGGCTCGGGAAGTAAAACTAAAACAATTGCTCCCAAAACACTGCCTCTAACTGACGCCATTCCACCCACGACAACCATTGAAATAACAAGCATTGACTCCATAACAGTAAAACTTGTTGGGTCAATAAAAGTAATGTAATGCGCGTACAAGCTTCCAGCAATTCCAGCAAAAAAAGCTGAAACAATTAAAGCTAAAGCCTTAAACTGGAAAACGTTTTTACCAATTGAAGCTGCCGCGACTTCATCATCCCTCACAGCTTTTAAGACTCTGCCAAAAGGACTGTGAACAATTCTTGAAACCACAAAATAAGTGATTACAACAAAAACTAAACTTAAAAGAAAATAACTTAACAAAGAATCAAAAGCAAAACCAAATAACTCTGGTTTAGGAATTCCAGGCAATCCTAAAGGCCCGCGAGTTAAGTCAACCCAGTTTTTTAAAACTGCTTCAACCACAAAACCAAAACCAAGAGTAGCTAAAGCAAGATAATCTCCTCTCAAGCGAAGCGTGGGAAAAGCAAGCAAAAAACCAAAAAAAGCTGCAACCAAACCCCCAACAAGTAATCCAATCCAGAAAGGCAAACCAAAGTTTAAAGCAAGCAAGGCAGAAGCATAAGCTCCAATACCATAAAATGCAGCATGCCCAATATTCAGTAAGCCAGTGAAACCCATTGACAAGTTTAAAGAAATCGTTAAAATAATGTAAATGCAAGCGATAATCATTAAATGCAAAAAGTAAGCTTCAATCATGGCAATAGAACTTAATGAAGTTAATTTAATTTAAAGTTATTGAATCAATTCTTTTTCTCACTTACTTTCATAGACATTAACTTTTTAACGATTTCAGGCATGACTTTTGATTCAGCGTTTCTTATAGTTTCTTATATTTTCCTGAAAAGAGCCCCCGTAAGAAAAGTGCCAATATTACTATAATGTAATAAAAAGCCAATAAAATTAGCCTTTTAGTGCATTATGGCAACATTTTTAAAGGTTTTCTTCTTATTTTACTTATGGTTTCAGGCAACGATGTTTTTCTGGCAATAGGCTTGCACCCCAACACTGACATTAAAGTCTTGCTGGAAAAAATGGGGAAAAAAATTGTTTCGTATAATGCTATTTACAAGCATTTAAAACAGCTTGAAAAAACTATATTAATAACAGAACTAAATGGGAAATACATGTTAATCGAAAATGATAAGGCAAAAAAATTGTTTTTACTGCTTGAATATTGTTTCAAAAACAATATTGATTACAATGTAGTGGTTTCAGAAAAAACAGCAGAAATAGTTAATGAAGGCTTAAGAAAAACAACAGTTAAAGGAACTAACTTTAATTCTAAAACATTTAAAAAAATCATTACAGTTCTGGAAAAACACGGTGTTCTTGTAGTTGAATCCAAGAAACCAATTATTGCAAGAATTGTTTACTCAAGGTTTCTGGAAGAATTAGTTAAATATTTTTATGGAAAAGTTAAAGTTAAAGAAAAAAGTTTTCCTGCAACAATTAATGAAAAAAAGCTTGATTCAAAATTAATGAAAAAATTTTCTGAATACCGAAAACTTGGAAAAACGCTTTTTGAAAAAGAAGAAATAGAGTTCATTCACTCTAGTTTATCTTTGGAGGGAAATACTTTAACCTTGCCTGAAACAGAAAAACTGATAGCAAAAAATGTTGTGCCAGAAAACAAGCCTTTTCATGAATCACAGGAAGTAATGGATTACAAGAAAGCATTAGATGAATTTCTTTTCACTGAAAAAGAATTGAGTTTAGAGATTATTTTAGGTTTTCATAAAACTGCAATGAACTGGATGAAAAAAGGAGCAGGAGAAATAAGAAAACAAAACGTTAAAATTAAAGGAAACCCAAACTTTAAAACACCAGACCATAGAAGGGTTCCAGAATTAATTAAGAATTTTTTTGAGAAAGCGAGAACAACAAAAGCAAATAATACTGTAGAATTAGTTGAAAAGGCAAGTTTTTTGCATAACAAATTCCAAAGAATTCATCCTTTTATTGACGGCAACAGCAGGACTTCAAGAGCCATCTTCAACAAAGTTTTAATAGAAAAAGATTTTCCAGTAATCAGAATCCCTGTTGGATTTAATGACCAGTACTTGAGTTTAACAAAACTTTCAGAAAAAAGAGATGACAAAAAGTTTTGCCTGCTAATGAAACAAATAGTTTTAGAAAACATGAAATTAGATGTTAAAAGGTTAAGTTACGCTTAATTGTCTTTCTCATTAATTTTTCTTGCAAGAATATCTTTAATAACTTCAAGCATGACTTTTAACAGTCATGGCGACATAACAACAGTTGAATACCTTGTAAAAGAAGTAGTTAACGGAAAGTCAAGGGTTAGAGAGTAAGGGTTATTAACCCTTTTTTCTTAGTTTCTTTATGTGGACTGCAAAAATTAAGTTAAAGCATGATTGTCTGCTTGGAAACAAATGCAGTAAGTTCAATGTTTCCTTACAATCAACAGCACTGAGTGTTTACAAAGAAAAAGGCCAAGATTATAGTACTTCAATTCACTGCATGAATGGAAAACCAGAAAACCTTGATAAGTTTATTGCAAACTTAAAAAAAGACAAAAAGGTTATAAAAATTGAAAGGCAGGAAAACAACTTCTTTTTATTTGAAAAAGCAATTCATAAAGTCAATAAGTTTTACAAACCAGAAATATTTTTTGCCAGACCTGTATTAATTGATAACAAAGGTTTTGAAACATGGGAATTGGCTGCCTGGAAGAAAAAAGAACTGACAAGTTTTATAGAAAAAGTAATAGAAGAAATCAATAACTGTCAATTACTAATGATTTCAAAATTAAAAGCAAAAGACATATTCTTTCCAAAATTAATTCCTGATTTAACAAAAAAGCAAGAGGAGACAATGAATTTAGCTTTAAAGGAAGGGTATTATAAGACACCAAAAAAGACTAGTTTAAGAAAACTAGCAGAAAAAAACAAGGTTTCTCTTGCTACCTTCCAACAACACTTGAGGAAAGCAGAAGAAAAACTTCTTGAACAAAGCAACCAGAACTAATTCTAAAAAGCCAAACATGTTCGGTAATAAAAATAAAGCTAATCTTAAACATAATTATTAATGGTTGTTGGATGAAGTTAAAGACTGTTTTGTTAGGGATTTTAGTTACAACGATAATTCTTTGCATTCTCGGATTAAGCTTAATCACTGGTTCTCTTGATTTCAAATCAAACAATAACAACATTGATTTGGCAAACAATGAAAACACTATTAAAATTGGAGCAACCTTAGCTTTAAGCGGAGAAATAGCAAGTTATGGCTTAAATTCAAAAGAAGCCATTGATTTAGCATTGCAAGAAATAAATGAAAAGGATGGGATAAACGGTCGCAAACTGGAAATAGTTTTTGAAGACACTAAATGTGATTCAAAGGAAGCAAGCACTGCAGTTCAAAAACTGATAAACCTTGATAAAATCACAGTAATAATTGGCGGTTTTTGTTCCAATGAAACACTGGCAATAGCACCAATAATAGAAGAAAAGCACGTTATAGCAATTTCACCAGGTTCAACAGCAGCAAGCATTAGTGATGCAGGAGACTATGTTTTCAGAACTATTCCATCTGACGACTTTGAAGCAAAATTTGATGCAGAATATGTTAAGAACAAGTTAAAGTATGAAAAAGCAGCAATACTTTACTGTTTAAGTGATTGGTGTGAGGGATTAAAGCAAGGGTTTCAGGAAGAATTTGAATCTCTTGGTGGGAAAGTTATTGCAGTTGAAAGTTTTGAATCAAGTTCAACTGATTTGAGAACCCAGTTAATCAGAATCAAGGAAGCCAAACCAGAAGTAATTTATTTTGTTGCAAATGTTAACTCTGCAACTGCAGGAATAAAGCAAGCAAAAGAATTGAATATTAATACACAAATCTTTGGAACAGCAATAACAGACCAAACAATCTGGAACACTGTTGGCAGTGCAGGCAACGGAATAATATTTTCAGCACAAGATTCTTCTGCAAGCGAAGAATTCCAAAAAAAAATGGTTGAAAAAACTGGAAAAACACCAGATCAGTTTGCAGCCTATGCTTACGATGCCACACACATTATTGCTGGAATCATGCAAAAAGTTGGAACAAACGTTGAAGACATTAAAAAAGAATTATATAAAATAAAAGATTATAATGGCGCAAGCGGACAGATAACTCTTGACAAGCAGGGAGACAACATAAACGCAAAATATAAGGTAATGGAAGTAGTTAACGGAAAACCAAGGGTTAGAGAATAAAAATCTTTAACCAGTATAAACCCCAAATTTACCGTCTTCAACAATCTCTAATGAAAAAGCCCTCTACAAACACGATACTTGGAAAACAGAACACAAAGTAAGTTTCATGCCGGACGTTAAAATGATTTAACTTATGTCACTTTCTTAAGACCTTCTTTAAATCTTTCAAGTCATAACAATAAACTTTCCTTCCATCAACTTCTGTTATTTTTTTGTTGAAAGATTTAGCAAAAACAGCAAAAAATTCTTTTCTCTCATCATTAAACCATCTGACAAAACGAGTTTTATTAATTAACCCTTTAGCAATCTTTTTTGCATCAACTTTTTCTTT
This sequence comes from archaeon, assembly GCA_043821385.1. Classification (GTDB taxonomy): domain Archaea; phylum Iainarchaeota; class Iainarchaeia; order Iainarchaeales; family JBDRCV01; genus JBDRCV01. Next base: position 6,509 of record JBDRCV010000082.1, read on the forward strand.
CCACTTGCATTCAGCAAAAAGAATTTGCTTTGTTTCATTGTTTAAAACAACAAAATCAATTTCAAAAGTACTTTCCTGTTTTTCTGTCTTGAATTCTTTTGGAATTTTACCCCATTGCTTGCCAATTGCAGTGAAAGCAAAAGGTAGCCTAATTTTATTTTCCTTAACAAGCCCCATACAAAAGTCTTCAAATAACCTTCCAAAAAAAGTATTAAGGTTTTTAGAAATTATTTCAAGCAATTCACTAAACCTTTCCTGTTCAAAGAAAGCTTCCTGCTTTTTAAAAAATTTGAACCAGAAAGAAATAAAATTGTTCCTTAATCTGTACCTTCCATTACTTGACTTTAAAGGTTCAGTTACAGGAGTTTGCTTGAACACAAAATTATACTCATTCCGCAGAGTGTTCAAGTATCTGTTTGTTGTTATTTTGTCAGAACCAAACAAAGCAGAAATCTCTGAAAGAGTTGTTCGTCCAAGAGCAATTGCCTCCAGCAAACTATAAAATATCTTGTAGTCACCTCCAAACTCACTTACCAAAATAGTTCTTCCCTCATCAAATAACACACGCAATTGTTCTTTTAAAAAAGTTTTTTCAAAATCATGAAAAGAAGTTACCTTGAGTTTTTCAAGGATTGTATAAAATCTTGGTACGCCGCCAAAAACAGCCCAAAATTTAACTTGGTCCTCAATATCCTTAATATGCAGGTCATTTAAAATCTCACAAACAGTTGAAACAGGCAATTCTTGAAGAGATAACTCAAAATCCCTTCTGCCATAAAGAGCTTTTCCATAATCTGAAAAAATTTTTTTTAAAAGAGAATAACTTGAGCCAGCAACAAAAATAGTAAGTGCCTTTTTTGAATACTTGTCTATCAGCCGCTGCATTTCAGAATAAATGCTTGAATCCATAAAATAAAAGTTTTGAAATTCATCCAAAAACACGAATTCATATTTATCAAAAACAAAATCCAGAAAATCCTGTGCCCTTGAAAATACGGGAATCTTTAGTTCAGTTGAAACATCTTCCAAAAACAAGTTTGTTGTTTTTCCTTTTGGTACAAAAACATAAGCAAACTCCTTATTCTTTAAATGAGTTAAAAGAAGCTCTGTTTTACCAATTCGCCTAATTCCCTTGACAACAATAAACTTAAGACTAGCAGTGCCAACAGCCCTTTTTAACAAGCTTAACTCATTATCCCTGTCATAAAATTTCATATACACACCATGTATAATACATACCATGTATATAACACGATAAATATTTAAATAAATGTTTTTTTAACCAACATCCTTTCTCTTTTTAGTTCCAAACAATCCCCTTGGCCTAAACAATAAAAACAAGATTAAGATTACAAAGGCAATAGCGTCCTTGTAACCTGAAGGAAGAAACCAGATACCGTAATTTTCAACTATTCCAAGAAAATAACCTCCAATAATTGAAGCTGGAACATTTCCAATTCCTCCAATAATTGCAGCAGTAATTCCTTTCAAGATAGCCATAAAACCCATTGCCTGTTCCAAGTGTTGTTCTAAGCCAACAAGGATTCCTGCAACAGCTGCAAGGCTTGAAGACAAACCAAAAGTAAGGATTGTTAGTTTTTCAACGTTAATTCCTAGAGTGGAAGCAGTTTCCTTGTCATCAGCCATAGCTCTTAAAGCTTTCCCTAACTTGGTTTTCTTTAAAAAAACATACAATAAAACTAATGAAACTAGTGAAACAACAATGATTACTACTTGCAAGGGAGTAATGATTGCTCCAAAAAAATCCATTCCTTTTTCAACAGGCAAACCAAAAGACCTTACTTCAGCACCAAAAAACAACAAGACTAAACTTTGAATGAAAATAAAGACTCCAAAACTGACAAGAAATAAAGCTAGTTCAGGGTTCTTGTTTTTTCTTAAAGGCTTATAGACAAGAAAGTCAACTAGAATTCCAATAAAAGCCGCAGCAATAATTGTTAGAATGATTGAAGACCATAAAGGCAAACCCAAAATAATGTTAAAAGTGTAAGCTAGAAAAGCACTAACAACAAATATTGCGCCGTGAGCAATATGAAAAAACTTCTGAATATTGTAAACTAAACTGAAACCAGAGGCAACTAAAGCATAAATGCTGCCAGCAATCAAACCATTAATTAATAACTGCAAAACGATTGACATAAGAAAAGTAAGTTAAAAGAGAATAAAACTTTTACTGTACAACAAAAAGGCAAAAGAGGTGTTTAGTTCGTGTTTAGTTCATTGAACAGTAATTTAAATATGGCTGTACAGCCCAGTATACAGAAGACAGCAACTCTTCCACATAACTCATAAAGGCTTCCAGTTAATAGAATAACTAAAATGCATTTAATTACTATTTTTTAGCAAGAGTTTATAAGTGGTTGCTGAATTATAGTAATTAATTGAAATAATTTAAAATAAAGTTTCCTATAAGTAACTTGGAAAGTAAATGAATTTGTGTTCTTTCAAGTATTCAAGGATTTGGTAGTCTTTGATGTTTGAACCGTAAGCTTGTTTTATTTTGTTGACTATTTCAAAGAGTTTTTCTTTTGAGT
>JBDRCV010000083.1:0-10350 GCA_043821385.1 archaeon
CAACCATTCTCCCACCCAAAAAATAATAGTAAAAACACTTTTTAATCTGATTGTTTGCGTTTTCTGAAGAAAATGACTGGAAAACCAAAAGAATTCTGCAAAATTATTCAAATTTATTAAAAAACCATGGAGAAAAAAAAAATTAAAGAATTTAAGGAAGAAAAAAGAAAAGTTTTTAAAGACAGAGCCTCATATAAATACAGCAAATAAACTTTTGCGGGGGGAGAAAATTGAATCGTATATTTAAATATCTAATTATATTCCTTTTTATAGGAATTTTTACTACTAGTGCTTACGCGTCTTTAACTGTTAACTCTCAAATGGGATTAGGATCACATTCAGCGTGGTCTAGAAAAGACGTAAACGTTTGGTTGCATGGAGAAGACATTACAAGTGGTGATGTTAATCGTTTTAAAATCCAGTTAATGTACATGGGCCCCGGAGCCAATGGGGCTTTTATAAGTGACACGATTGACATTAATCAAGTACATGCAACTCATGCAGACTTTAATTTTGTTGCAGGACGTGGCAATGCACCAGACATTATAGATATTAATAGCGGAAAAATGTTTGATGTTAATTTTGTGATTCCAACTGACTACAATCACATAGGAAAACAAATTACCATCATGGTTACCACTCTAAGTGGCCAACCAGTTGGAACAACATCTATTGTTGCAGCACCCGCTTTAATTATAACTCCCCAATTTTCTGGCCAAGACAAAAACGTTTCTATTAGAGGTTATGGTTTCAGACAAGATGAAAACGTTTCCTTCAAATTAGCTGACGTTAATGGTAATGTTAACACTTGGACTGATGTTAACAGATTATTTGATCTTAACACTGGCGGAGCAGATGTTCACGTTTGGAATAGCAATAATGCAGACACTAACGCTGCGGACGGTTTTAAACTAACATTAGAAGACTTGAATGGAATATTTGATGTTAATGGAATGGTTCCAAGACTTTCAATGTTTGCAATGGGAAACATGGATGTTAACATTATGGCAACAGGAACAACAACTGGACAAGTTCACGCTCAATTAATGGCTTTCCCTCAATTTACTATGCCATCAGACATGAACGTCACAGTATCAATTTGTGAAAGCGATGTAAATGACACTTGCTGGAATAACGGAACAAGGTATCCAATCGAAGAAGCAATGCAGAAAAGACTTATAGCTAACACTGAAAGAGTCAAAGGAATGGTTGTTGAAATAGGTGACCCAATTCAAGTAAGAGTAAGATTTGATTCAGACATGAATCTTGCAAAAGGACCTAAAAGAGACTACAGCAGTGACATGAACAATGCAGAAGGAAAAGTAGGAATCGACAGCCAAGATATGCCTGAATTTGCAGATATAAATGCATATATTACTTTATTCAATATTAAAAGCAATGGCCCTGCACCAACTCTTGCAAAAAACGGAGTACTTTGCGGCGGGCATTGTACAAACAAAGTCTGGACTTACAGTTCAACAACAGGCGACGGAAACATGAATTTCATTGTTGACGGGTTCTCTGAATTTGGAACAATTTGGGTTGACGCAAACATTACTGCACCAACAGGAGGAGAAAGATTTGACTGGTATCATCAATCAGACGGAAACTACGCGATAACATTCAATTACACTGACGCAAACAATAATGACACTCCTGACGCAAAAATTTATTACTCTGACACTAACGCAGGAATGAAACACCACATTGTAACAATGACTGACCTGAATGCTTCATGCACTAACAGTGACGCAAACCAAGTAACAACAAACTCTTGTACTTATGACTGGAATCTGCAATTTGTGCCAATGGGTGAATGGTATGTTGACATTAACATTATTCAAGACGACTTAAACTGGGTTAGCATTCACATGGACAAAAACATTACAGTCAACGCTCCAGTAATTCAAATAATTGACACTAACTTTAATAGTGGTTACTTTGACGGCAACACTCACCAAGATGCAAGCGGGCCATTTTTTAGTTTAGGAGACGTAAACTACGTGTTAGACTTCAACATTTTAATGCCTGACGGAAACTACTTTGGCGGACCAGAATACATTATGGGTTTATGGTTATCACCAAACCAAAACCTTGACGGCAACCACACATTAGACTACAACATTCTAGCCAACCCAAGCCAAGACTTAAACGTAGCAAAAAACTGCCTAGACATTGACGCAAACCCAAGAACAGACAACAACTGCACAATGGACATAAATTTCCTATCACTAAACAACGGCACACTAACAACACCAAAAGGACTATACTACCTAAAAATAGACACCAACATTGGAACAGTAGCAAGCGCTAGACCAGTGACAATCGGAACCCACCCACCAAAAGTAACATTCATTGACGGTTGGTTTGCAAGCAATTACAATTGGGCTGACGTTGACGGCAACTTTGTCTTTGACTTTAACATTAGTGATCTAGACGACTACGACTTCAACACAGCAGTAGTACACAACGAAGCAGACTTAAGCGGAGACAATAACAGTTTTCCAAACGTTAAAATTTACCTTGATGGAACAGACAACAACCAATGGAACGGCAAAGGAACATTATACGCAGACCTAAACTTCTGGGACGATATAAACAAAGCAAAAACAAGAATACCAGCATTAAGCTGCGGAGACGACTTAGACAGAAACTTTGCCACAGACAACAACTGCACCTTCCAAATAGACACCAGCACTTGGGATGACGGAAACTACTGGATACACTTTGACATAAACGACTTCCACACCAGAGTAACTTACACTAGCCAGCAAATAGAAATAGACAATAATGCTCCAGTAGCAGTAATAACAAGCCCTTCAGGAAGCCAAATTGAAGGAACAACTGTTACCCTTTCATGGACAGGAAACGATGCCGAAACATTCGTCAAAAACTACTGGGTACAAATAGACTCCAACAACTGGACCAATATGGGTACAGCAACATCAGAATCATGGGGCAGTTTAAGTTATACTGCACATACCTTCAGAGTAAAAGCACAAAGCGCTTCAGATCTCAACTCTACAACCCTAACAAAAACAATTAACTTTGTCGGAAGCAGCGGAGCAGTATGCGGCAATGGATCCTGTGAAGCAGGAGAAACAACAAGCAATTGTTCAGCAGATTGTGGAACAGGAAGCCCAGGAGGCGGTGATACTACTGGCGGTAGTGACACTTCAGGCGATGATGATACAGGAACAACAACAGACATAATCACTGAAGCCAAAAAAGAATACACTGCAACAAGCGATAACATAGACAACATAATAGACGAAGCAGGACTAGGAGACATTTATAGAAAAGCAGCAAACGTCCTAAAACACACTATGAACTATGGCAGAACAATGACTGTAACAAAAACAACAGACAACGAAACAAATGCAAAAAGCTATGAAACAGAGATAGTGCTGTCAGTTACAAACAGGACAAGCATTGACTTAAGAAATGTCAAAATAGTTGAAAAAATTCCAAAAGAAATAGCAGCAACAGCCTCAGAGATAACTATTACTGGTGGAACAGAAAACAGAGTGTTACTAGAAGATCCAATAATAGAATTCACAATACCAACATTAAAAGGTGGCGAAACATTCGACGTAACATACACTGTAGCAAGCAACATTAACGAAGACGCATTCAACAACTACACTTCACCAATAGCAACCCTAGCAGCAACTATTCAAGAAGGAGAAGACCAAGAAAAAGAATGTACAACAAGCGACGAATGCAATGACAACATTGAATGCACGGAAGACTTATGCATTCAAGGAAGTTGTTTGAATGGAGCACTAGCAGACGGAACAGTTTGTTCAATCGGTGAATGTATTGCTGGAGTCTGCACTGCACCAGAAGCACCAACAACAACAGCACCACCAACAGAACCAGTAATGGACTACACCTGGTTATGGGTTGTCATAATAGTTATCATAATAATAGCACTAGCTTACTATATGATGCAACTAAAAAAGCCAGAGAATAAGTTAACTTTCAACGGAAAGAAGAAGAAGTAATATTACTTCTTTTTCCCTTTTTCTTTTTTTATTTTAACAAAGTCTTAAACCTAGTTCTACTTCTTTGTCTGGAGAAATTAAGACAACTGAATTGTCTTTTTGAACAAAACCCAGAGTTAAAACTTCAGAAAAAAAGTTTGCGATTTGTTTTTTTGGAAAGTTTGTTACGCAAACAACTAATTTTCCCATTAAGTTTTCTTTAGAGTATAAGTCAGTTATTTGAGCACTGGACTTCTTTATTCCAAGTTCTCCAAAATCAATTTCTAGTTTAAAAGCAGGATTTCGTGCTTCAAGGAATTCTTCAACTTTAATTATTCTTCCAACACGAATTTCGACTTTCTGGAAGTCATTATAATTAATTTCACTCATTCTTACCACCAAATACTTCACTCACTTATAACACTTAATTTTTCTTCAATTAACTTAACTTTCTCCAATCTATTAAGCTTAACGTAAACTTCTAGTTCTTTTTCAAGCTTGTAACAAGGCAGTTTTAAATCATTAAACAACAATAATTCTATTTCCTGCAAGTTAAAGTCCTTGATTAAATCGTTTTCTGGTTCAGCCATAACTTCTACTTCAATGCCATTAATTTTAAAGTGCGCAAAAAAAGCTTTTCTTAAAAGTTTTTTCTGTAAAACAATTTCTTTTTCAAGAAATTCTTTTAATGCACTTTGAATTGCAATGATTCCTTTCTCTGAAGTAACTAAATCAATGTCAACTGGAGTTAAATTAAATCCTCTGAATGCAAGGTTTGCTGAAGCATAAACAGCCCAAGGCTCACTGACTAAAACTAATTTTCTTTCAATTGTTTTTAAAACATTAAAAAACTCTTTGGACAACATTTTCAAAGACACTTTCTTTCCATCATTATTTTCTTGTTCGCGGTGGATGAGATTCGAACTCATGCTCTCTTTCAAGAACCAGCTTTCTGTTGACACAATTAAGCACTACTCAAACTTAACTTTGGTTGAGCTTTCGAAAGCGAGTGCAACGAGCGCTCAGAAAGGTCATTCCGGGCTGGCGCGTTTAACCACTCCGCCACCACCGCACAACAAATAATATAATGGAAGAGAATTTAAAAAGATTAAACTTTTAGATTAAGTGGGAATTCATGAAAAAGTTAGCTAGAAATGAAATGGAAAAAGAAAAAATAGGCTGGCTTAGCATAACAGAAAAAAGCATGGATAAACTTTGGAGTAACCTTAAAGACAAGAAAACTTGGAGCAAATACAAGTAAAAGTTATCCTTTCTTTATTTCTACAACTTTAATCCAGAAGTTTAAAGTTTCTCCTGCAAGCATTGGGTTAAAGTTTACTGTAACAGTGTTGTTTTCTGTGTCAATGCTTTCAATTATTCCTGGTGCGCCATTGCCTGCAGTGACTTGTAACCCTATTTCAGGCGTAATGCCTGAACCAGTTAATTCTTCTATTGGAAATTCCATTACTAGTTCCGGGTTTATTTCACCATAAGCTTGTTCTGGTGGCAAAGAAACGTTTTTTTCTTCATTTAAAGTCATTCCAACTACAGCTGAATCAAAACCTGCAATCATTTGCCCTGCACCAACAGTAAATTCAAGTGGCTGCCTGCCTAAACTTGAATCAAATTCAGTTCCTTCTTCAAGAGTTCCAGTGTAATCAACTTTAACAGTGTCACCATTTTCAACCAAATTAGAATTATCACTTGGTTGAACTGGTTCTATTAGCTTATTGTTTAATGGTTCTTCTTGAACACAACCAGCAAACAATAAAACTAAAACAATTAACGAGATTACTAAAAATTTTTTCATTTAAAGACCTCCAAAAAAATGATTAAACTCTATTGAATTCTCTAACATAATATCAGGAATGAAAGAAATATCTTGTTTTTCTTTTTTAACCCAAACGGTTTTCATTAACATAAATCTCGCTTCCCTTAAATTTGCTAGATTATCATCAACAAAAAAGCAATTCTGTGGTTTAACTCTTGCTTTTTCAATGAAAATATCATAAAGCTTTTCACTAGGTTTTCTGCTGTTATACTCTCCACTAAAAACTATTACCGTAAAATAGTTTTCTAGCTTAAACTTTTTAACTAGATAGTTTCCCCATGGTTTTGGAATGTTTGAAAGAATCCCTAAAAGAAAACCCTTCTTCTTTAACGAATCAATAATACTAAAAATATTACTAATCGGTTTTATCAAGTCAAGGAATTTTTCCTCAAGTTTCAATGGAATGATTTTGTTGAATTCCTTTCTACCTATTTTTCCTACAGAGTAATCAAGGTAGATTTGTTTTAACTTTAAATAACTTACTTTCAACTTGTTTTGCTTTACTAAAGGAAACAATAACTTCTTTATAATGTGGTTTTCCTTAAAAAAACAACCCATTAAGTCAAAAGCAATCATTTTTTTGTTAGAAATATTTCTTTCTTTTAACTTAAGAATGCTTTGTAATTCCTTAAAATTTTTTATAGTAAATTCTGGTTTAATTTTTTTACTGATTTTTGAAGAAAACAAGATTGAAGTTATTCCAAGATTTTTTGCTCCCAAAACGTCTTTTTCAATTGAATCCCCAACCATAACTGCTTGCTCTGGAAGACAACCAGCTTTCTCTAAAGCTAAAAGAAAAGGGGTTGGATGAGGTTTTTCTTTTCCTGCTTCCTCACTTGAAACAATAAAATCAATGTAATCTGCAATCTTTAGTTTTTCAATTTTTTTTATTTGAATATGAGCAGTTAAATCCGAGACAACTCCAACCTTAAGATTGTTTTCCTTCACTAACCTTAATGTTTCTTTCACTTTTGGAAAAATTTTAAGGTTTTTTAAAGTTTCATTCCAATAGAGTTCTGTTAAATCATCTAATAATTGTGGTTGTAAGCTTAAACCAAGCAATTCAAACATTCTTTGAAAGTAAAGAAACCTGTTATGACTTGAAGCAGTATCTGCTAATTCCAAGTGAATTTGTTCTCTGGCCTTCAAATAAGTTTCCTTAAACAATTTCTTGTTAATTAAAGGATACTTTTCCTTCAAAAACTTGTAACATTCACCTAAAGCCAAATCATAAGCTTTAGAAGCATTACAAATCGTGTCATCAATATCCAACAGTAAAAGCTTTTTCATCTGAGTTTTCCTCCAATTGCAAAGACAGTCACTTTCAGTGACAGTAATTGACAAAAAAACATACTACTCCCAAACCTGTTTCGCTTTGCTCAAAAGGTTATCGCAGGAGACAGGATTCGAACCTGCGCGTCCGCGAGGACTCTCGGTCTCAAGCCGAGTGCGTTTGGCCTCTCCGCCACTCCTGCAAAAAACAATTTAAAAAAACAATTCAATTATATTAAAGAAATATAACAAAAAAGCTTTTATAGGTAGTTATCCTTCTATAATATGAGTTAAATAATTAATTTTTAAATGGTTGTTTTTTATGGCTGGAGTAGTGAAAAGAGAGAAAGTAATTGAAAGCACTGACATCTTTGATGAAGCTGACGGTAAAGAAAGAAAAGATGTTTCAATTGAAGAAATTGAAGAACCAGAGGAAAAAGAAATTATTCAAGAAGAAACAATTGTTTTAAAAGAAGAAAAAGAAGCGAAGAAAAAGACTGTTTTAAAAGAAGAGAAAAAGAAATCAATTTTAAAAGAAGAAAAAGAAGAGAAAAAGAAGGCAAAGAAGAAGGATAAAAAGAATAAAAGAAAATTAAAGATAACTGAATTAGAGCCAGAACTTGAAGTGGATTCTGATTTGAATGAAATGTTTGAGAGTTTGGCTGACAGTGTTAAAGAATTAAAAGAAGAACCATTAGAAAAAAGTTTAAAGAATGAAGTTAAAGATAACTCAATCAGCGCTTATGCTAGAAATAAGATTATAGAGCAAGAGGAAATAAAGCCAATTTTAAAGTTTTTGACTGACGAGAAAACAAACAACGTTTTTATTGGAAGAAAGAAAAGTGTTTACCACAAGTACGGCAACCAAGCAAGCTTGTTTATTGGAAAAATTCAAGAAGAACAATCAAAACACACTAAAGTTTTAATGGATGGTTTAACTCCACACGTTGTGTTTGTTTGTGGTGCCAGAGGTTCAGGAAAGTCTTATGTTTTAGGAGTTATAGCTGAAGAACTGTCATTAAATAATAAGAATGTTGGAATTATTGTTGTTGACCCAGTGGGAGTTTTCTGGAGCATGAAGTACCCTAACAAGGAAGAAAAAGAAGTTTCATTGTTAGGTGATTGGGATTTAATGCCGCAAGGGTTAAAGAATTTAAGGGTTTTTATTCCTGCTGGAATGAAAAGTGAGACGCCGAAAGAAACTTTTGATAAAACTTTTAGTATTCAACCATCATTATTGACTTCAGAGGACTGGTGTTTGACTTTTGGAATCGACCGTTTTAGTCCAACCGGCTTACTTTTAGAGAAAGGTTTAAGGAAAGTAAGACAAGGTTATAAGACTGTTGATGACGGAAAATATGTTAAAGCAAAAGAAGAAAATTATTCAATTGAAGACGTAATTAATTGTCTGGAAACTGACAATGAATTAAATTCCGGTACTAGAGGATTTAAACAAGACTCAATTAGAGCTTTAGTTTCAAGGTTTGATGCAGCTCAATCATGGGGAGTGTTTGATGCAAAAGGCACGCCGTTATCTCAATTGTCTAGAGAAGGACAGTTAACTGTAATTGACACTAGTTTTTTGGATGACAATGTTACAGCATTAGTTATTGGAATTATTGCCAGAAGAGTTTTGGCTGCAAGAAAAATTTCTACTAGAAAAGAAGCAGCAAAAAAAATTCAGACTTCAGATGTTGACAACATTCTTGAAATGGAGATTCCTCCAACCTGGTTGTTTATTGATGAAGCACACACTTTAATTCCTGGAGGAAATGTTACTACGCCGGCAAGCCACGCCATAATTGAATATGTTAAACAAGGAAGAAGACCTGGTTGTTCGCTTGTTTTTGCAACACAACAACCTTCAGCAATTGATTCAAGAGTTTTGTCTCAATTAGACATTATTTTAACTCACAAGCTAGTGTTTGATGACGACATTAAAGCTATTACTAAAAGAACTCCAGCAATAATTCCAGCAATTTACAGGCGGCCTAATTTTGTTAAAACTTTGCCTATTGGCACGACTTTAACTGGTGACAGGAGTGATGAAACTTCTAGAGCTTTTGTGATGGGAGTAAGGCCTAGAATGAGCCAGCATGAAGGACGTGAAGCTGAAACTGTTGAAATGGAGTCAGGTTTAACTCAAGAACAATTAACTTCAATGACAGTTGATTTAATTAACAAGAAGTTAGAGAAAGAAGAAGAAATTGACACTGAAAAAATTTCAGATTTAGTTGAAACACTTAACGCTAAATATAAAGGCATAACCATGTTAAGCGATGTCTTGGATGGATTAGAAAAAAAGGGCGCGGTTATTGGCCCAAACACTGTCATGGTTAAAGGCAAAAAACAAGAAGAACATTTAGCTGAAGAACTAGAAGAAGAAATAGATAAAGAAGAAGACTCTGAAGGAATTGATGAAAAGTTAGAGGGTTTAAGTGAAAGTGAAACAATTTCAAGTGAAGGATTAATTCCAGTAAAAGAAATGAGTAAAATTAAAAGTCAAGCGCAAGTTTTAGTTGAAACCGGAATTGACACAAGTAAAGGGTTTTTGTGTTTGCCGATAAACGTTAAAGAATTTAAAGCAATCCAGTTAATTAATAACTTGAAAAGCAATAAATTGTTTGGATTAATTAAAGGAAAAGAAGAAATAAAAGACTTAGAATTACAGTACATTCCAGTTTACAAAGTAAGTTATAATCATTTTAAAAGTAAAACAGAGTTTGTTGAAAAAACTTGTTTTATTGACTCTCAAACTAATGAGTTCCTGCATTATAAAAGAGATAAACTAATTGAAAGCCGTGGGTTAAATGTTTTAAACGAGTTAAGCAAAGAAGAAATTGAAGTACTTGATAGTTTTGAAGGAACAAGACAAAGCATTCAAGGTGTAATGAAAAAATTAAAAGTAAGTGAAAGCAAAGCTCGCAGGGCACTAGATGATTTAACAGAAAAAGGTTTTCTGGAAAAAGAAAAAGAAGGCATTAAAAATTATTACGGAAAAATTAAAGGACTGGATTTACCCAGAAACCCAACACACAAGTTACTTGAATCAGTTAACGAACTAGGTTACACTAAAATTACTGGGGCAAAAACTTTGAAAGAAAAGTTTGGAGAAAAAAAAGTAAAAGAAAGTTTGCAAAGACTATGGCCAAACATTGAAATCACTGAAATTAACAAAGTATTCATGCCAGTCTGGAGTGCCACAGTCGTAGGAGAAACCAACAAAGAAGTCATGGTAAGCGCTATCACAGGGCAGAGAAT
>JBDRCV010000084.1:0-6431 GCA_043821385.1 archaeon
CAGTCCAGCAAACATTAATTTGGTAGTTGTTACTTTGTCTTTCTTGTGGTGGTTCTTCTGTCAGCCAGTTAGCTATCAAGTAATATAAGTGTCCACCTGGAACAATATCTGTAATTGTGGTTGTAAAAGTTCTTTCACTTCCATTAATCGCATCTCCATTTATTTTGTCAGTGTTTTCAAAAAGATTGTAATTGTCTGGGTTGTTTCCTGCTTGATACCAGTCAAGTGTAATTGAGTCAACTGTTTCGTCATAAAATCCTGAACCAATTATTGGTGCTAGAATTCTTGGGCCTTGGCCTGATTCGTCGTCATCGCTTAAAAAGTCTCCAAAGTTCCCTAACTGTCCGTGTAATAAGTCTCCGCCTTCGTTTACTCCGCCAAGCATTATGGTTGCTACCACTAATACTGCTACTATGACTCCGCTTAATAGTAATAAGTATTCAATGCTGGTTTGGCCTTTCATCATGTTATATTTTAATTCTTTCTCTTTTTAAAACCTTTTTAATTCTTTTGCTTTAAGTATTATACTAGTTTAAAGCTGTTTGTAATTAGAGTGATTAAGTAAGAGTGATTTGAGTGATTTTATTAAGAGTGATTTTTGTTGAATTTTATTAAGAGTGATTTTATTGAATTTTAACTTGTATGCAGGGAATTATAAGCGTTTGTTGATTTTGCCAATAATCTTATTCGTTGTTTTTGGCTTTCTTATCTTTGTTTATCCTGGTCTTGATCAAGGAATTGACTTAAAAGGTGGTACAAGCATTATTTTGAGAAGTGATACTCACCTTGATGCTGTTACTTTAGAGCAGTTACTTAACGAGAACTTTAATCTTTCAGACTTGCAGGTTAACACTGTTTCTGGTTTAGGTTCTGAAGGCACTATTATTCAGTTTGCTGAAAACCTTGATTTAAGTGAAGCAGAGCAAGCTTTTAGGAATGGTAAAGAAGTTATTGATTCTAGTCCAGTGGATGCTAGAAATTATTTTCTTTCAACTTTAACTCTTTTAAGCATTAATCTTGACTTGGCTCCAAGTGACTTACAGGAACTAAGAGAGTTTACTGCTAACTCTTTAAGTGAAGCTAGAAATAATTTTTCTCAAGAACTTCAAGGACTACTAATAAGTGAATTTAATTTGGGTGAAGATTTAAGGCTTCAAATGCAGGAAGTTGGGCCTGCTTTGGGTGAAAGTTTTTGGGATAATGCAATGCTTATTGGTGTTGTTGGATTTATTTTAATTGTTTTTGTTATTTTCTTTTTCTTTAGAGAAATTGTTCCTTCTATTGCGATTCTTTTGGCTGCTGCTTTTGATATTTCTGCCGCAGTAGCTTTAATGGCTTTATTTAATGTTCCTTTAGGTTTAACTTCAATTCCTGCTTTATTGATGTTGATTGGTTATTCTGTTGACACTGACATCATGTTAACTTCCAGATTGTTAAAGCGTTCTGCTGGAACCGCAAAAGAGCGTGCTGTTGATGCAATGAAAACTGGTTTAACTATGACTTTTACTACTATGGCTGCAGTTAGTGTAATGTTAATTTTGTCTTTTTATACTCAAATGCTTGTAATGTTTTTTATTGCGGCAGTTTTATTGTTTGGTTTAATTGGTGACTTGGTTTCAACTTGGTTTATGAATACGCCGATTCTTTTATGGTATGTTGAAAGAAAGAAAAAGGTGGTTAGTTGAAGCAATTATTAAAAAACTGGAAAATCTTGTTGTTAATCATTTTACTAGTTGTAAGTATTGCCAGTATTTCTTTTAATGGTTTAAAGTATGGAATTGATTTTAAGGGTGGAACTTTATTTCAAATTCATTTAGCTAGAGATGTTGTAGGCGTTGAAGAAATGAGTCAGGTTACTACTACTTTAACTCAAAGGCTTGATTGGACTGGATTAAAAGACACTAGGGTTACTTCTTGGGGCCAAGACTTTGTTTTAGCTCAAATAGCTGAAACTGACCCGGTTAAAGTTCAGCGTTTAGAGGAATTACTTCAAAGGCAAGGCAAGTTTGAGTCAATTCTTGACAATAACGTGGTTTTTACTGGTGCAGACATTTTGAGTGTGCCAAAAGACACTGCTAAAGGTTATGGTTTCAGGCAAGCTGAAAACGGGTTTCAGTGGCAGATGCCTTTTATTTTAAGTGATTCTGCTGCTAGAAGGTTTGCTGAAGCTGCTTTCCATCAGTGCAGTGTTGTTGGTTTTAATCAGGAAACAGGAAAAGAATACACTTGCAAGGAATCTTACTTTTTTATTGACAGGCCAATAGAGTCAATTATTGTAATGTCTCAAGGACAATACTTGTTAGAACAAACTCTTCCAAGAGTACCGGAATTACCTGATGGAGCCGGAACAATTCAGGCTGTAGATTTACTTGAAAGCGCTGACCTTCCGCTAGTAACTTTTAATGACATTTATTTTACTGAAGAAGAATTACAAGAGTTAAGAACTTTGTCTTTAACTCACGGTACTGCACTCATTCAGCCTGATACGCATAAAGACATTAAGGATTCTTTAATTGGTTTGGGTTTTACTTTAAGGGAAGTAGAAGAAGATTCAAGCAAGCCTTGGCTTTGGGTTGTAACTGGCTTAAAGTCTGTTATTAGTTTAAGTGAAGGCATTACTAATGAAGATTCTTTAACTGTTAATGACCCAAACTTTGAAATTTTTTATAATTTAGTTATTACTGGTTATGCTTCAACTCCTGCTGAAGCTCAAGAGAGACTTCAAAATTTAAGTATTTTACTTGAATCTGGTTCTTTGCCTGTGCCTGTTGAAAGCATTTCAGTTGAAACCATTAGTCCTTTTCTTGGAAGAGAGTTTTTGTTTAATGCTTTGCTTGTTGGTTTAATTGCTTTACTGGTTGTAGCTTTAGTTATTTACATTCGTTACAGAATAGTAAAACTAGTTATTCCAATTCTTATTACTGGTTTAAGTGAAGTAATTTTAATTCTGGGTTTTGCGTCAGCAATTAGCTGGAGTTTGGATTTAGCTGCTGTTACGGGAATTCTTGCTGCTGTCGGCACTGGAGTAGATGATCAAATAATTATTACTGACGAGTTAACGAGAGACAAGAGAGAAAAAACTAGTGGTTCATTGCTTTCAAAAATTAAGGTTGCTTTCTTTATTATTTTTGCTGCTGCAGCTACAACTATTGCAACCATGTTTCCAATAATCTTGTTTGGTTTTGGTTTAGGAAAACTAGTTGGTTTCGCTATAACTATTATTGTCGGAGTGTTAATTGGAGTGTTTATTACGAGGCCTGCTTTCAGTGAAATGGCTAAATTTGTGTTGAGAAGAAAGAATGATTCAGATTAACTTGTTTAATTTTTTTCCAGTAAACTTTTTAGTCAAATAATACCATAAACCCAGAACTAATAGTGTACTAATAAACCAGCCAATTACGTGAACATTTGAAGCTAAACTAAAGTCATTTTTTGCTGTTTCAATTACCATGAAAACTCTTAGAACATTAAATAACATTAACACTATAACAGAAACCACTATTATGTATAATTTTTTGTCGATTTCAGGTTTTCTTAAACTAAACACTAAGGCAATAATCAAGATAGTGGAAAACAAGCCAGTGCAAGAGTAATTTATTTCCAGGTTGTTTCCGTTAACGTTTAACTGGTTTCCTTGAACGTTTACTCCAGTCAACTGTCCTTCCAGTTCAGCTAAATTGTTTTCTATTCCTTTAGTGTCAGCCAAGAACACTATCAAGTACAAGACTGCAAAAATTACCAAAAACTTTAAAGCAAAAGAGTAATCTTTTTTCACTTTACCACGGAACCTTTTTTAGTTTTGTAATGAATGCAATTAAGTTTCCTAGTTTGTGAGCAATTAAACTTACTACAACAATAAATATTATTTCTTCAATTAATGGAATCCTTAAAGGTAAAGTGAAAATTAATCCTCCGACAATGAAATCCAGTTGATCTAAAAACAGTACTGGTTTTCCTCTTGCAACATTAAACCTTCTTTTAATAAAGCTTCCAGCCAAGTCTCCAATGATGGCTCCTGCTGAAATCATGAAAGCAAACAACAAGTAATTAACTCCAAGCATTGCTTGAATTTCTTGTCCTAAAACCAGCCAGAGAATTATTCCACTTAAACTTCCAAAAAATATTCCTGAAAATGCTCCACGCCAAGTTTTTCCTTTTCCAAGCAATGGCAGTTTGTTCCATTTCTTGTTAGCGTCAATTGGTGTTTTTCCTCCAAAAACGCAGGCTAAAGAGTTAGCTAAATATAATGGAGTCAAGTACAAGCTCATCATTATGATAAAGAAAATTAATTCAACCATTTTAAATCTTTAAGAATTAGGCGTTAAATGAATAAAAACATTTGGCTTGTAATAATGCCTGAAACAGCACAAGCTAGAAAGTTTACTGTGGTGTTGCCAATGACTTTTTTTCTTTCAAGTGTTGCTCCAAGGAAACTGTCAATTAAGTGTCCGGCAAACCCTGCAAAAATTATTATGCCCATTCCAATCAAGTTCAAGTCAAACAAGAAATAAATTATTCCAATTATTATTGCTCCAGTTAAACCAGCAATCAATCCTAAAGCACTTACTGCTCCGTCTGTTCCGGTTGTAACTTTTTTAAAAGTTGTTATCATCCAAGGTTTTTTCTTAGAAGTTTGGCCTATTTCAGAGCTCATGGTATCGCTTAAAGCACAAGACATACATCCAAAAAAAGCTGGAATGCTTCCAAAAAGTAATGCTAAAACTGCGGCTCCACTGTTGCCTAATAAATTAGAAATGTTTCTTCTATCGTGTTTTTTTCCGTTTTTTCTCATTAATCTTGTAGTTCCTTCGCCTACAAGAAAGAATGTTACTAGCGCGAGAAAAGCATAAAAGTTGCCTAAAAAGTAAACAATTAAACTAACAATTATTGCTATTAGTGTTGTTTTTTTGCCAACCCATTTTCTAGTTAAAGCAATAAAACTTACTACAACTAAGACTACTATTACTAGCAGCAATTCAAGTTCAAGCATTTTAAGTTCACAAGTAGTTTTTAATTCATTCTTTTATTTTAATTGTTTGGTTTTAATTATTTCTACTCTTTTAATTAATCCTAGCTTTTTTGACTCTTTTTGTATTATTGTGCTTAACTTGTTGAACAGTATTTCTTGCATTAAGTTTTCAAAGTTCTTTTGCTTGGCTTCACTAACAAGTTTTAACTGCATTGCTTTCAGTAAAGCAGTTTTTTTTGATTTAGTAAACTTTTTGCCAGTAATTATAACTGACTTAATTTTAAATTTTTTATTGTCTTTTGACTCTAAAACAATATTGCTTTCAATTTTTGAAACCCTTCGGCTTAAAATTCTTTTAATGTTAACGATTGGTATTTCGTGTCCTATTAATTCAGTGTAAGCTTTCAAACCTTTAACTTCTTTAATTTTAAAAAACACTGTAGCATAACTTCTTCTGACTTCTTTAGTTAAATTCCTTAAGTTTACTTTAATGGTTCTGCCGACAATTTTTTCTGGTTTTTCTGCAATTGTTTCGCCTATTTCCTGCTGGTTAAACAAGGGTGATGCTAGAATGCTAATCCATTTCTTTTTCTTCCATTTGTCTACACTTGAACGTTTTGGTTTTCTAACCTTTTTGTCTTTTAAGTCTTTACCGCTTTCTTCTATTGCTGGCATTTACATTCACCTAACTCGCTTTACTGCTAATAAAATAATCAATTTCCTCTAAAACTGCAAATAAGTCTGCGTTTCCTTCATTTTCAGCCATTAACTCTTTCAAGTGTTTTAAGCACCAATAGTATTGCATTATTTCACCAGTAAAGCTGCTTTTTCTGAACTATAACGCCAGTCTTTTGACAGTACTTTCTCACTTTTATAATATTTTGCAAGTCTTCTAATCTTTGAAACCGCTAACTGGTAGCCTCTCTTAGCACTCATGTCTTTCTTGTTTTCTTTCATGTGATTAAATAACTTAACTGATGTTTTAATTAAGTTTAATAAGTCTTCAGGAATTTCTCCTGCAAGCTTGTGTTTTTTAAGTATTTCTTTAACTGTTTTTCCTGTTATTCTTTTAATGTTTGGCACTCCATACTGGTCTCTTAACACAGTTCCAATCATTGCCTGGCTTAAACCATTGTTATGCAAACTAACAACTAGTTCTTCAATTTCTTTTGCACTGTATTCAACCCAGTCAGGACTAATAGTGCTTAATGGTTGTGTTGAACCGCTTTTGCCTTTTTTTCTAGAGTAAAGTCTTGCCATTTATAACTCCCTTCGTAAAACCTCTATATAAATAGATTAAATAATATATTAAACTTTCAAGCAAAGGGTTTTTAAAGGCTTTTCCTGAAGCCAAATAATCTTACTTGTTTCTGCCTCTTTTCTCTGCTTTCTCTATTCTTTTAACCTACCTTAATTTTAAGCAGTCTTTTTCCTTCTGGCACTAATTTGATTTTCTTTTCTT
>JBDRCV010000085.1:0-6116 GCA_043821385.1 archaeon
CCTTGAATTATTCCTTGAACGTTTTCAATTGTTTCACCGTGACGAACAATAATTAGTTTCATAAAAACATGATTGACGGGAGAGAATAAAATCTTTTGGTTGATTAAAGTTAAACCAAAAGTTTAAAAGAAAGTCTAATGAAGATTATAATATGAGTTCTGATTGGGTTGTTAAAAATGTTAGGCCTGAAGACGTTTACAAGAATGCAAGTGATTTTTATTCAAAAGAAGAAGTTAAACGGTATGCTAACAGTGGCACTATGAGAAAAATGCAGTCAGAGATGACTTTAACTGCTTTAGAGATAGCAGAGTTTAAGGAGTGCTCGAAAGTTTTAGACATTGGTTGTGGTACTGGAATGTCTTTAAAAGTCTTAAAAGAAAAAGGCTTTAAGTTAACCGGAATTGATGTTTCAACTGAAATGATTAAAGAAGCAAGAAAAAACTTTGAAAACGTTTTCATGTCCGACATGCAGGACTTACCTTTCAAAAAAAATTCTTTTCACGGAATAATTTCAATTAGTGCTTTACAATGGAGTTTAAGCCAGAAACCATTAAAAGAAATTGAAATTACAATGAAAAAAATTGGAAAAGAATTTTACAGAGTACTAAAAAAACACGGGAAAGCAGTAATACAGTTTTACCCGCAGTCAAAACAAGTATTAAGTCTAGTTATAAACGAGTTTGAAAAAAGCAGTTTTAATGTTGAAGTGTTTTTAAGCAAGCCAGAAAGCAAGAGAAAAAGAAAGTATTTTTTGTTATTAGAAAAAAATTAAAGTGAAATAATGAGTAAAGAATTTGAAATTAAAACAAGAGTTGAAGACTTAAAGGAAGTCAAGAAAAAATTAAAGTTATATAAATTCAAGTTTGAAAAAAAAGTAAAGTTAACTGACTTTATTTTAAGTCACAATAGTTTGAATGAAAGCCTGTGGGCAAGATTAAGATTAATAAACAACAACAAGAAACCTTTCGTGGCAATCAAGAGTCCAAAGAAAGGTTCCAACAAGAATGAAAGCAATGAAATTGAATTTAAGTCTTGGAGTAACATTGATTCAACTTTAAGAGTTGCTGAAGCTTTAGGTTTTACAACCCTTTTAAGTTACTCTAAAACAAGAGAAGTTTTTGTTAAAAACAACATTGAAATAGTTTTAGACAAAGTTCCAGGTTTAGGTAATTTCATGGAAATTGAAGTGCAAGAAAAAACCAGAAAACAAGCAACCAAAATTTTAAGTGATTACAAGAAAAAGTTTGGAATAAAAAAAGTCATCAAGAAAGGATATTATGGGTTGTTTCAAGAAAAAGAAAAAAGTAAACTTTTTGGTTGAAAAAAGTTAAACCAAGCTATTTTATTTACGGCAAACCCAGAACTATTAAGGGAACTTAGGAAAACGTTTTAAAACCTTTTAAGCCATTTTAAGTTAGTTTAAAATGATTAAAAGAAAAAAGACTAGAAAAGTTAAAGTAGGAAAACTGGTTTTGGGAGACAACAACCCTATTAGAGTTCAATCAATGACTAACACTAAAACAGAGAACGTTAAAGAAACAGTCAAACAAATAAACCAGGCAATTGAAGCAGGCTGTGAAATAATTCGTTGCACTGCTAATACAATTGAAGCAGCTAAAGCATTAAAGTTTATTAGAAAAGAAATTAGCATTCCGCTTGTAGCAGACATTCACTTTGATTATCGTTGCGCGTTAGAAGCAGCAAAACACGTTGACAAACTAAGAATTAACCCAGGCAACATTGGTTCAAAAGATAAAACGGTTGCAGTAGTCAAGGAAGCAAAAGACCGTGGTTTAGCAATAAGAATTGGAGTTAATTCTGGAAGCGTTGACTCAAAATTACTGCAAAAGTATGGTGGCCCAACAGCCGACGCAATGGTGGAAAGTGCTTTAAGCCACGTTAAGATTCTTGAAGAAAACGATTTCTATAATACTTTGATTTCAGCTAAAGCTCACGATGTTCCAAAAACTTTAAGTGTTTACAGGTTGTTAAGCAAGAAAACTAATTACCCATTACATTTAGGTGTAACGCATTCAGGAGTTTTAAGAGAAGGAATAATTAAGAGTTCTGTTGGTTTAGGAATTCTTTTACAGGAAGGAATTGGTGATACTTTAAGAATTTCTCTTGCTTCAAAAGACTTAAGAGACGAAGTGGAAACAGGTTACAGTATTTTAAAAAGTTTAAGGTTAAGGGAAGCAGGCCCAAACATTATTGTTTGTCCTACTTGCGGCAGGTGTGAAGTAGACGTAATTAAAATAGCTGAAACAGTTAAGAAAGCAACCAAGAATTTAATGAAACCATTAGACATTGCAGTCATGGGTTGTGTTGTTAACGGTCCAGGAGAAAGCAGGGAAGCAGACATCGGAGTATGCTGTGGCAAAGGCTTTGGAGCAATTTACAGGAAAGGAAAATTCATTAAAAAAGTCCCAGAAAACGAGATAACTAAAACACTTTTAAAAGAAATAGAAAAATTGAGTTGAAATGATTATTTATTTTCTTTCAACCAAAAAAATTAAAGGTAATTGAAATAAAATTCAATGAATCAGAGTCAACAGAATTAAAGAAGTCATTATCTCAATTAGATGAAGCCTTAAAAACAATGTGTGCATTCTTAAACCATAAAGGAGGCACAACATATTTTGGAGTAAACAATGAAAGAAAAGTCATTGGACTACAAGTTTCCGATCAAACTCTAAGAAAAATATACCAACAATCACAGGAAACCTTGTAGTTACCTTTAGAAAAACTAAGTTTACAGAAGATTATATCAAACAACTATCCTTAAACGAAAGGCAAATTAAAGCAGTAAAATATGTCAAGGAAAACAAACAAATTATAAGAAAAAAATATGCCTTGCTTTTCGAGTGCTCAATAAGAACCGCATTCAATGACATTCAAGAAATGACTGGAAAAAATATTTTAAAACAAGTTAAAAAAGGAAAATACACTTACTACAAAATAGTCTAACGTGCAATTATTGCACGCAAGCAACAGGAGAAAAAAGTCTCTAAAAAAACACTGCAAAAAAAATCCTTTAAAATCCAGTTAAAACCAATAATTTTTTGTCAAAACTTTTTTCCTTTAAATACCTTTAAAAAGCTTTCTAATCATTTAGAATTACACCATAAGTTCCCCTTATGGCACAGACTTAAATCGTTGATCAACGGCTGAAAGTCTTTAAGATTGCTTGCTTGTTTTCGCTGATTATCAAAACACCCTAAGTTATTATGTATACAACAGAAAGGCTTTTATTCTTTGGAAAAGGCATTATATATAGATTACTTTTATTTTAAATAAAGGGGGTCATAAGGGGAATGCATTGGGAAAGTAGAAGTTTAATTGTAATTACATTAATTTTAACTCTTTTCACTAGCAATGCTTTTGCCATGAATTTAGGTGACATTCCTTCACCACAAACCTTAATTGTAGGCGAACCTTATTCTCTTAACGTTGAAAAATACTTTCCTGAATTTCCAACTAATTTCTCTGATAACACTGAATTGTTTGACATTGATTTAGAAACAGGAATAATTAGTTTTACTCCTAACCCAGGAGACGTTGGAACTTTTAATGTTAAACTTGTTGGTTACAGTTACTGTGACAACATTGAACCTGGAGCAATTTACATTGGCTTTAAAGACAACATTGTTAAAACTACTGCTTTAAAGTACTTGTCTAACAAAAACCTTAAAATTGAACAAGATTTATGGTTGCAAAGCAAAATGATGCTTGTTACAGTTCAAAAAGGACTTGAAAAAAAATTAATAGACCAAGTATTATTAGATGACTGGGCAATTGATTGGGCTGAATACGTTAACATTCCTTACTTTGAAGAACCAGAATTCTTTTGTGATAACGTGCAATCAGAGTTTCAGGAAATAACTTTTAACATTAATTCTCCACCAGAAAACACGCCTCCAGTAATGGATGTACCTGACTTTGAAACAGATGAAGATGTCGCGTTTCCAGAAAAATTTATTGATTTAAGAGATTATGCTTCAGATTTAGAGGATTCAGTTGAAGACTTAACTTTTACTTTTTTAAGTCAAAGCAATCCAGGACTAATTTACTGTGAAATAGTTGAAGAACATTTTATTGACTGTGGTGAACTAGAAGAACAATTTTACGGTTACAGTAACGTTAGAGTTAAAGTAACAGACACTGGAGGGTTAAGCGTTGAAGACGTTTTTAAGTTAACAGTTAAATCAATTAATGACTTGCCTGAAATCTTGAACCCAATAAATGAACCAATAACAATTACTGAAGGAGAAAACTTTTACTATGATTATGACGCTACAGACGTTGAAGACATGTATGATTTAGTGTTTTCTGACGACACTGACTTATTTAATATTAACCCTGTAACTGGAGTAATTTCTTTTACTGCCGGCCCTGAAGACGCTGGCACTTACAACATCACAATAACAGTTGAAGACACTGAACAAGGAACTGACACAGATGACTTCGTGTTAAATGTGGAAACCGCCTACAAAGACATTTCAGTAGACGAAATAATTGTTTTAGCTCCAAGCATTTTAAATGAAGCTGAAGAAGTGGAAGCACTAATAACAAACCACGGAAGCCAAACAGAAAATGTTACAATTGAATTGTATGTTGACAACGAAGTGTTTAAAACTTACAATAAAAACATTGAAGCCGGACAAACATACAACTTTAACTCATTACAAGATTGGACTCCAACAGAAAAAAAAGTTTATGACATTAAAGTAAAAGCAAGCATTCCCGGAGAAGAAGACGAAAACAACAACGAACAAGAAATGCAAACAACTGTTTATGAATGGTATGAAGTAGGAGTTGTAATTGCAAACGCACCAAGAGAAGTTTTAGTTAACACTCCATTTTACGTTCAAGGAGCTTATTACAACAAACTTGATGAACCAATTTATAACATTCCTGCAGACCTTATACTACCTCCAGAAATAACCATGGTTAGTGGGGAATCATTGCAAATAATTCCAAAGATAGAACCTGACTCTTGGGAGATAGTGGAATGGGAAATTAGAACTTCAAATGAAACTGGTGAATTTATAATTGTAGAAACAATGGGTACAAACAGTGACGATGACGAAATATATGTTGGGGGGTACGAAGAATTTATTTTTGTTTCTACAAATGCACCACAACAAGTTCATCAAAATGAAGGGTTCTTGATGCAAGGTGCTGTTACTACTACTAGTGACGTTGATATTTATGATGTTCCAGTTGAATTGATACTCCCACAGGAAATAATATTAGATGAGGACATCAGTGAAAAAATAATTCCTTTGATTCCTGCTAACGGATGGACTATAGTAGACTGGGATGTAAAGTCTACAGATGCATTAGGGTTATTTGATCTTATAGTAAGGGCATTTGACTTATTAGAGGATTCAGATATTGTTGAGGTTATAGAATAACTCCAAGTAAGGCAATATATATAAATTATAAAGTTATTTTATATTCAAATGAAAAGAAAATATTTGTTAATCAATTTTCTATTGTTCTTTCTTATGACTGTTGCGATAGCATCTGCTCAATCTAGTTTGGCTATTGAATCAGATCCTGACCCACTAACTACTAGTACCATAAAACCAACGCTAACATTAACGATCAACAATTTGACAGAAGATAAAACTTACGATGTTACAATACAGATTCCTGGGTGTAATTCTGACAACTCTTGTGAATATTATACTGTAACATCAGGGAACGCAAAAATAACTGAACCAAATATTCCATTTAACGAGTGTACCATTACAGACAACCAGATAGAATGCGATAGCATATCCCTTGCTGATATAACCTACATAAAAATTGAGATTGTAGCTGACAGAACCGGTGTCCTGGAATCTAAGACTAGGACTAGTGAGTTGTGGGTGGTTGAAGTTAAGGATGGGGGTATTGAGAATCTTGATGATACTTTAACGGTTGTTGATGATATTAAGCCGGTGATTGTTACTGCTCCTTTTGCGGGTGCTTCTCGTGATTCTGTTGTTGTTTCTTGGAAGACTGATGAGTTAACTAATGGTAAAGTTTATTATGGAATTGTTAATGTTAATGAAGAGGAGCCGGTTGTTTTTGATACTGATTTTACTGTTAGTGAGCATTCTGTTACG
>JBDRCV010000086.1:0-5236 GCA_043821385.1 archaeon
TTGAAGGTTGGGGTAACTCTTTCAAAGTCTATTCCGCCTAAATTGTCAGCTTCTAAAAAGATATATTCTTCATCATCAAATTCTTCGAATTTCTCATACTTTCCATGACGTCTAATAATCTTACAAATCTTTTCCTTTTCTTCTGCTGTAAATTCATCAAATTCTTTTAAAATTTCTCTTGCAAGTTTCTCTCCCACTTTCCGGTGGTCTTGTTCGTCTCTTTTTTTTGCTGAGAAAATTTCTTTTATTTCTTTTCTTTGAATTTTTGGGTAGCCAATGTCATGTAAATATGCCGCCGCAACTAAAATTCTTTGATTGCCGCCTTCTATTTCACTAATTTTTTTTACCCAGTGCACGACTGCTTTAGTGTGCTGTAAGTCAAAGTGGCTTTTTCCTTCAGTCAATAAAGGGTTTACTTTCTCTAACAACTTGTCCTCAAAATCTAATTTCAATTAAACCACCCTTTCTTTTTCTTTTCTTTTCCTTCCTGTAATTCAAACAATTTTTCAAGTAATTCTTTTTCTTTCTTATTCAATTTTTTTGGTGTTTCAATTATTACTTTAACGTATTCATCACCATAAGAACTAGAATTCAAATTCTTTATTCCTTTTCCTTTTAACCTGAAAACAGAGTCTGTTTGCGTTCCGGCTGGAACTTTCAAACTCAATGAGTCTTTTAAGCCTGGAACCTTTACTTCTCCGCCTAAAGCTGCTTTTGGAAAACTAATCTTCACTTCAGTTAAAACGTCAAAACCGTCTCTCTTGAATGTTTCGCTTGGCTCAACATATAACACGATAAACAAGTCTCCTATACTGCCATTTTTTGGCCCGGAGTTACCCATTCCCTTTAACTTTAAATAACTGCCAGTATGCACTCCTGCAGGAATTTTTACTTCAACTTTTTTTCTTTCTTTTTTCACTCCTTGCCCGTGGCAACTTTCACAAGGACTTTCAATTACTTTGCCTTCTCCATGGCATTCATTACAGTAAGCCCGGCTTGCAAACGTTCCAAGAATGGTTCTCTGGTGTTTTTCAATAAAGCCTCTGCCATGACATTTATCGCAGGTTGTTTGTTTTCCATCCTCGCTTCCACTGCCTTTACATTTCTCACATTTTCCTATTCTTTCGATTTCAATGTGTTTTGTTATTCCAAAAACTGCTTCATTAAAACTAACGTTAAATCTTGCTTGAATGTCACTGCCGTTATTGTCTGGTTTTCCTCTCATTCCTTGTCCAAACATGTCATTAAAACCAAAGCCTTTTAATCCTTCAAACAAATCAGAGAAATCAAATCCAAAATCGCTTGAACTACCAAAACCCCTGAATCCTTCAAAGCCTCCAAAGCCTTTAAACTGGTCGCCTGCTTGTCCAAACTGGTCGTAATTAGCTCTTGCATTGTCATCGCTTAAAATTTTGTAGGCTTCATTTGCTTCCTTGAATTTTTCTTCTGCGTTAGAATCAATTTTGTTAATGTCTGGATGAAATTTTTTGGCTAGTTTCTTGTAAGCTTGCCTTATCTCGTCTTTGCTTGCATTCTTTCCAACACCCAAAACATCGTAATAGTCTTTTGCCATTCTAACACCAAAAAATAGTTGAATGGAAAGAAAGTTAAAACCTTTTTCAAGTTTTGTTTTTCTTTCCATTTCTTCAATTATTTTTATTTCCTGACTTCAATTATTTTTCTTCCTTGAATTCTGCGTCTTGTGCTTTGCTTTTTTCCTTGCTTGTCTCACTTTCAGGTTTTTGTTCTTGTCCTTCTTGTTGTCCTTGTTGTCCTGTTTGCTGTCCTTGCTGTTGTGTTTGCTGGTACATTTTTGTTGTTAGTTCATAGACAACTTTTTGCAGTTCTTCTGTTTTACTTTTTATTTCTGTAACTTCTTTGCTTTCAATTGCTTTCTTTAACTCTTCTTTCGCGTTTTCAATTTTTGTTTTGGTTTCTGCATCAACTTTGTCTCCTGCGTCTTTTAATGCTTTTTCTGAACTGTAAACTAAAGCGTCAGCGTTATTCATTACTTCAATTTCTTCTTTTATTTTTTTGTCTTCTGCTTCATGTGCTTCTGCTTCTTTTTTCATTCTTTCAATGTCTTGCTCGCTTAAATTGCTTGAACCAGCAATAGTTATTTTTTGTTCTTGTCCTGTTCCCTTGTCTTGTGCTTTAACGTTAACTATTCCGTTAGCATCAATGTCAAAGGTTACTTCAATTTGCGGTATTCCTCTTGGTGATGGTGGAATTCCAACTAAATCAAACCTTCCTAATTGTTTGTTGTCTTTTGCTAAAGGTCTTTCTCCTTGTAAAACGTTAATGCTGACTGCGGGCTGGTTGTCTGCGGCAGTTGAAAACACTTGGCTTTTTTTGACTGGAATTGTTGTGTTTCTGTCAATTAATTTTGTTAACACTCCGCCTAAAGTTTCAATTCCTAAACTTAAAGGTGTAACATCCAATAACAATACATCTTTAACATCTCCAGCTAAAACTCCTGCTTGAATTGCTGCTCCTTTTGCCACGCACTCCATTGGGTCTATTCCGTGTTCTGCTTCCTTCCCAATAATCTTTTTCACAAACTCTTGAACTATTGGCATTCTTGTTGGGCCTCCAACCATTATGACTTTTGTTATGTCTTTTGGTTCTAGTTTTGCGTCTGCTAGTGCTTGGTGTACTGGTTTGTCACATTTTTGAATTATTGGTCTAATTAATTCTTCCAGTTTTGCTCTGTTGATTTCCATTACTAAGTGTTTTGGTCCGTCTGGAGTGGCTGTAATATAAGGCAAATTAATTTGAGTTGTAATTGTTGTAGATAACTCGATTTTTGCTTTTTCTGCTGCTTCTTTAAGCCTTTGAACTGCCATTGAGTCTTTGTTTAAGTCAATTCCGTCAATTTTCTTGAATTCTGCTACAACATAGTCTAGTATGATTTTGTCCATGTCTGTTCCGCCTAAGTGTGTG
Organism: archaeon; assembly: GCA_043821385.1. Lineage (GTDB taxonomy): Archaea > Iainarchaeota > Iainarchaeia > Iainarchaeales > JBDRCV01 > JBDRCV01. The sequence goes on from JBDRCV010000086.1 coordinate 2,944, forward strand.
TCGCCACTAGTTGACTTTACTTCAAAAACACCATCACCAAAGTCCATTATCGTAACATCTAGTGTTCCGCCGCCAAAATCAAATACTAGAATTTTTTGGTCTCCTTTTTGTTTGTCTAAACCGTAAGCAAGGCTTGCGGCTGTTGGTTCGTTGACAATTCTTTCAACGTGTAAGCCTGCAATTTTTCCTGCGTCTTTGGTTGCTTGTCTTTGAGCGTCATCAAAGTAAGCCGGAACAGTAATAACTGCTTTCTCAATTTTTTGCCCTAAATATTTTTCTGCGTCTCTTTTAATTTTTTGTAAAATAAAAGCACTAATTTGTTGTGGAGAATATTCTTTCCCGTTAGCTTTAATTTTTTCGTTTGTTCCCATTTTTCTTTTAATTGCCGTAATCGTGTTTTCTGGGTTGCTTACTGCCTGCCTTCTAGCCGGCTCTCCAACCAACATTTGTCCGTCTTTAGTAAAAGCTACAACGCTTGGAGTTGTTTTTCCTGCAACTGTTGCTCCTTCAGCTGACGGAATAATGACTGGTTTTCCTGCTTCCAGAACACTTGCCGCACTATTGCTTGTTCCTAAATCAATTCCAATAATTTTACTCATTTATTACCACCTTCAATTTTTTTATTTTTTTGTAATTTTTAATTTCTTTATTTTTTCAATTCCATAATCTTTAATTTCTTGCTTTTTTGTAATTCACAATTTTATTTATAAACTTAATTTTCTTTGCCAGTTCATTGAACTTTTAACTAGCCCAGTAAAACGTTTTAGGTTTTTCTTTGTCGTTTTCTTCTTTTAGTTTTTCAATTAACTTGAAAGCCTTTAATTTCTCTACTTCTTCACTCTCGTTACTCAACTTCTTTCACCTTTTCTTCTTTCTCGTTTTCTTCTATTCCTTTCACTTTTTCCTTTTCTTCTTCTTTCTCGTTTTCCTTTCCTTTCTCTCTTTCTTCTTTCCTTTCATTTCTTTCTTCCCTTTCTTTTCCTTCCCTTTCTTCTTCTTTTTTTTCCTTAAACTTTAAAATAATTACTTTCGCGTGCCTTAACACTTTGCCTTTAAACTCAAAGCCTTTCTGTACGACTTCTTCAATCACTTCATCTTTTTCTTTTTCTATTGTTTCTTTCTGCATTACTGCGTCGTGTTTAAGGTAATCAAACTTTTTTCCCTCGCACTTAATTTCTTTTAATCCTAGTTTTTCAAGTGTTTCAGTTAATTGTGAATGAATTCTTTTAATTCCTTCGTCTTTAGAGTGTTTTATTACTTGGTTAAAACTGTCAATTACTGGTAAAAGGCTTGCAATACAGCCAGCGTAAGCGTGTTCTATAAATTCTTGTTTTTCTCTTTCAGTTCTTTTCTTATAGTTCTCAAATTCTGCCTGAAGTCTTTGAAGAGAGTAAGTTAAGTCCTTGATTTCTTTAACTTTCTCTTCAACTTCAGTTTTTTCTTTGTTTTCTTTTGATTGCGGGTGTTTTGACAAAAAAAATCACTCTGTCCAAAATTCTTAGTTACTGTCTAATATTTTTAGACAAAGCTTTTTTAAAGGTTTCGCTGTAATTTTCTTTTTATGACTTTCAAGATTGTTGTTAAAAGGCTTGAACGCCCTTTGTCTTTTGACTTAGATAAGGAATTTAACTGGTTTTGCCAGAGTTTTGGCTTTTTTTCTCCTTCTGACCGTGAAGTAACTGCTTCAGACATTTTTAGGGAAATTGTTTCTTCAACTGAAAATAGTCTTTCCTTGACTTCTTCAGAGCTTGCTTTAAAGCTTGGTTGTTCTCGTGGAGCAGTAATCAATCATTTAAATAACCTTTTAAGGACTGGCCTCATAGTTAAAGATGGTTCTCGTTATGTTTCCCGTTCGAAAAGCTTGTATCGTGTAGTGCAGGAAATCGAGAGAGACATTAAAAGAGTGTTTGAGGACTTGGAAGAAACTGCTTTAAGAATTGACAAACAATTAGATGTTTCAGTTGACTCTGGAAAGTCAGGAAAGACAATGGCTGAAGTCCAAAAACCTGTAGAAAAAGAAGTCAAAAAAGCCCAAAAAACCTTTAATGTAGAAGTCATGGATGAGTCAGAACCAAAATTAAGGGTTTATGTTGACAGAAAATCATTGCCTGTTGAAGGCTTTCTTTCTGCTAGAATAATTACTCCTGAAGGCAAAGAATTTAAAACCAAAGTTCCATCAAATTTAACTAATGAAAAAATTGCTGAAATCATTCAAAAACGCTTAACAGAGGGAAAACTTGATAGAATCTGAATTAAAAAAATTAATTGAATCAAATGCTGTCGCTTTCTCTAG
>JBDRCV010000087.1:0-2720 GCA_043821385.1 archaeon
GTCAGTTGAAGACCATAAAGCAAGAGACGTGGTAATCGTTTTCTTTCCAGAACCATCAGTGTTAAAAACCAAGTTATTTGAAGAAGAAAAAACTTCTCCTGCACGAGCAACCAAAGTAGCAAGAATTGTTTTAGCATTATAATTTGGTGGTGGTGGGAAAGGTTCATCACAAAAATAATACATTGTTTCCACTGAATTAGGATCCAATATTCCATCAGAATCATATTCAGCGTAAGTTCGTTTAATCATCAAGAAAACAAAGTCAGTGTCATTTTGGTTGTACATGTAAAAAATAAAGTCGTGTGTTGGACTAACTGGACGCATTGCAGCTACAACGTTTTCTCCTAAAACAATTTTTGTATCATCACGTAAAACCGTGTCATCAAAAAAGTCTTCTTTTACCATGGCAAGCAAGTAATCAATTTCTCCAGTTTCAGCCGTAAGTAATTCACTTGGGTCTCTTGGAGTAGAAGAATACAAAATTGTTTTCAAAGTACTGGAAACAAATTCAGTTGAATACTGCTGGCTTAATTGAGTAGACAAACTTGAACCATAACCTGAAACCACTGTAAAAAGAAAAGTGCTTAAACCAACAATAATAATCAAGAAAAATAAAGAGTCAGTTACTGCTGCCTGGCCTTTACGGTTAAACTTTAATTCCAAACAACCACCACCAAACGCATTGGCTTAACCACAGTACCATTACCTAAATCAATCTGTAAGGCAACAGGATAAGTAAAACTAATAATCCTTCTAACCCCCGGGTCAGGAACATCATTGGAAGAACCCTCACACTCAAAAACATTGCTTGGATTCAGTGGATCTTTATAGAAATCTAACTCCCTTAAACTCAAACTAATGTCCTTGTAACCCGTGTTACTTCTATCAGTGCAAAAGTTTAATGGTAACTCAATTAATCCTGCCTTATAATTAATTCTTTGTAATTGAATTCTGTCACATAAGTCAGTGAAGTTTTCATGATTTTCAATATAACTATCAGACTTTAACAAGTTTCCAATCCTTAAAGCAGTTGAATGCAATTCAAACTCATAGTTTTTTGCATCATAAACATTAAAACTCAAAGTAAAAACACTGAAAAAAACAACTAAAGCAAAAATTAAAGGAATCAAACTAGGCAAATCATCTCCAATCGGACCAATAAAAGCTTTACAATTCATTTTAATCACTTAACAACACGGCGAAAAAGGTATTCCTTTATCACAACAATCTTGCATTGGACATGGTTCTGAAGCAGAATCGCAGGTATTATCACCGCAACCAAGTTCACCAATTTTGTCTATACATTGCTCATTAATTTCACTCAAACAACTAAATATGCCTGCAGACATTAAAACAGAATTAACACAATCGTCACTTCCTTTTGATGGTTGATTGCAGGGAACAACATACAAAGTTGCTTCTCCTCCAGAAATTTCTTTAACTAACATTAAAGCGTTTTGTGGTGTAGCGGCACTAGGATTAAGTGAAACAAAAGTTTGTTCATTAGTCTCTCTATACTCGTATAATTTAACGTCGCCTTTAACCAGAAAACTTTCTGCTGCAACAAATTCTTCAGGTTTTTGTTTGTTTACAACAGCCAAAATCAACAAGTTGCCTTTATCTGGATTACTGGAATCTATTGATTGAACCTGCATGTTTAAAGTATAATAAAAACTGTAAACTCCAGTTCCACTAAAACCAATTGTTTCAATTTTTTGAGGTAAAGTAATTTTAATTGAATCACAGTAAGTTGGAGAATTAACTAAAGCTGAAGCATTCCTTGAAACTTGCGCAATTAATTCTTGAGATTTAATTCCAAACAACAAAGAATTAAAAGAAAACATAAAATACAAGATTAAAGCACTTAAAGCAATAACCAAAATCAACAAGTTAATCTTTGATAAAACAAAACCCATCATTTTAATTAACTCCTCTCTCTCTGGTAAACACAAATAATTGGAGCCGTACCAGCACTCTGCTGTCTCTGCAAGAAATAAATTCCTGGAGGAATCTCATTATCAGTGAAATCAGTTACTCCAGCATAACCAGGAACCCCACTAACTGGAGGACAACCATCCATGCCATCAGAAGAAAAAATAGTTGTTTGTGGAATGTTAACGCACTGTGGTTCAACGTCAGTTGCAAAAATTTCAGGACTGCCATTATCCATCATAATGTACTCATGCATTAAAAGCATGCAGGATTGTTTTGTTCCACCACACCAACGATTACAAATTCTTGAATCTTGCTCTGAAGCAAGAATAACTCTTTCAGTTGAAGCATAACATTTAGGTAAATTAAAGAAAACGTTTGACTGCCTGAATTCATCTCCTCGAGCAACATCCTCTAAAGCAATTCTTAAACGACTAATTGATTGGTCTGTTTCACCCTTACACTTGTTGACTTCAAGGGTTCGCATGGCATACATTCCCATAACCATTACAAAACCCATTAAAATTACTGCAATAAGTAACTCGAATGGAGCAGCTTCCTGTGCTCTAGAATTAAACAAAACAAAAAAAACCTCTATATACTTTTTTTAAGAGCTTCCAGTTGTCACTGGTTGAGCTGGCCTAGCAATTGGTTGCTCTGAAGCAATCTCTCCACTGCGAGCAAACAATGGCTTAATGACAGTAAGCAAAACCAAAACAACAATAACAAAAATAATGATTAAATACAAAGCACTCCACTCGCTTTGCGCTCTCTCATCCTTAAAAAAA
>JBDRCV010000088.1:0-6851 GCA_043821385.1 archaeon
TTGATTGTATTCTTCTAAAACTAAGTCATCGCAAGGGTTAGGGCTTAAAGCATTAACTGTTGTTATAAGCAACCCAAAAATTAATGTAATTAATAATATTTTTTTCATTTTTTATTCCTCCTATTGTTTTTTACTTAAAAAAGTAAGGGGTGCCGTTGCAGGCACCAAGTCGTTTTCAATTTATTCTGGAATAACTCTTACTTGTGAAGTGTCTTCTATAACACAAGTTGTTCCGTTCTCGAACTCTCCAAAAATCTTTGTTTGAAGATTGCCAGTTCTTTCAAAAGGCAATTCAAGTGTTTTGCCCCAAAGAAACTCGTTAGAACTTTCTCCTTGAACAACATTATAATTACTTATTTGTAAGTCTCTAAAGTCAAATAATGCTGCAGTTTCTGACAAATTGTAGTCTGTAATGTAAAAGTTCTTGTTTGAGTCATTGTATAGTTTGCCGTAAAAGTTGTTGAAGTATTGTCCTGAAAGCAAGGTTAAGTCAAAGGTTTCAAAGCTTAAGTCATCGCAAGGATTCAATCTTGGTTCGATTGTTACTGTTGCACTGTCTTCTAGAATGCATTGTGTTCCGTCTTCAAGTTCTCCGTAAACAGTTGTAGTTAGTTCAGCTGAAGTGTTTTCGTCAAAGATTAATGCTTTGCCCCAAAGGTATTGTTCTGAATACCTGTTATAATTATGGAATGGAGTGAACATTGAATCATAGTATTCAAATAATGGCTGGCTTAAGACAACATTGAAATCGTTGATAGTGTATTTTTGTCCAGTAATGTTATAGATGTTTCCTACTTGGACATTGAAGTCATCTCCTCCTTGAATGGAAGTAGTGTACTGGTGAAAGTATAAGTCATCACAAGAGTTTTGGTCTTCAATTACTCCAACAGTAAAGGTTGTAGTGTCTTGTAAAGTGCAGACTGTTCCGTCTTCAAATCTTCCAGTAATGGTTCCGGTTGCAAGACTGCTTGTGTTAACATCAAAAACTTTTGCTTTGCCTGTAATCCTTTGATGAGTGTAACCGTAAGGTGGTTGTAAAACGTTTCTGTCTAAACTTGTATCATAATATTCAAAGATTTCTTGGTTTAAGTCAATGCTTTGTTGAGTGATAGTAAAATTCTGGTCTCCGCTGTTACTAATCCAGCCAACTATTTCGTTAAAGTTTTCACCGCTAAGAAACTCAACTAAGTTATCTCCATACAAGTTATAGTATAAGTCATTGCAAGGGTTTTCAGATGGTTCAACTGTAATAATTGAAGAGTACTCTAAATTGCATGTTTGGCCGTTTGAAAGCTTGCCGTTAATTGTAGTTGTTAATTCTGCAGTTTTTTCTTGTTCGACATCGTATGTTTTGCCTGGGAGATACAATGTTGAATAACTTCCATCAACAATATTGTAATTGCTTATTTCCAATTCATAACTTTCAAATATTGGTTTACTAAGAACTTGGTTGTAGTCAGTAATGTTGAAAGAGTAGTCAGTGCCATTATTAACATAACCTAACAAAACGTTAAAGTCTTCCCCGCCAGTAAGTGATTGATTAAAAGTTATTAAGCTCATGTCTTTGCATATGTCAAGAGAGTTATCATAAACTCGGACAGGAAACAATCCTTCTATTTCACAAGTTACTCCATTGTTATTTTCAACTGTTGCGCTAACAGTCATTAAAGATGAAATCTCGTCAACAGTAATATCTATTGTTGTTCCACTTACTGTTATTAAGTAGCTGCTGTGCGGGTGCATTTGGTCAGGTGATTCTAACTGTAAGTCATTCAAAAAAATTGGCGTGTTAAAATCAACACTGAAATTTGAAACATTCAAGTCAAAGTTACTGTAGTTTCTAAAATAACCTTCAATTGTAGAGTAATTGTTGTCTGCAAGGTTTAAAGTATAAGGTGAAAAGTAAAAGCTTATATCATTACAAAAAAAGTCTATTGGTAAAACTTTGGTGTTATTAGAATCAATTTTTGGTGCTTCAGAAACACTTGTCACTGTTTGAACAGGAATAATTTTTTGAATACTTGTTTGAATTGGGTTTTTGAAACTATTAGGTGAAATTGAGCTAAAAGCGTTAACTGTAGCAACAAGTAATACTACAGCTATTAGTATGATTAAAATTTTTTTCATTTTTCCCCCTCCTAAAAAATTGGGATTGTGCAAAAAACCTTTTTTGAATGGTTGTTATGCATTAAGCTTTCGCTGGAACAACTTAAAAGGATTTATTGGAACGAGTTGGAACAAGAAAAAAAGGAAAAAGAGTGTCTTATTAAAAAAGACACTAATTTAAGGTTTTACCCAAACTGTTGCTTCATCTTCTATAACACAATCTTGGTTGTTTACTTTAGCATAAATAGTTGTAGTCAAAGTACCAGTTAAATCATCTAGTGTTTCAACTGCATCTCCTTCCAAATACAAGTCAGTTACTAGCCAAGGGTAAATCCAAGTATAGTATTCTAAGTCAAGGAAAGTAAACAATTCAGCCGAAACATTTAAGTTAAAACCAGTGACTTGAAGAGTGTAATCAGTGTTATTGTATAGTTTGCCAATTAAAACATTAAATTGTTGTCCGCTGTAAAAGTTTTTGTCAAAAGTTTCAAGCACTAAGTTATCACATAAGTCTGTATCATAAAGTCTTATTTCAACTTCCTTGCTTTTTTCACAAGTTCCACCGTTAAGGTTTTTAAAAGAAAAATTGACTGTCATTAAGCTTGACATTGTTTGCATGGTGTTAATTGTTGTTCCATGAAAGTTGAATGGCACAGTGCCATATTCTGGAACAGTATCAGAATACTCTATTGTAAAGTCTTCTTGGAATGTTGGAGTATTAAAGTCAACTGTAACGTCAACAGTTTGTAATTCAAACTTGCTGTCATTTAACACGTTTCCGTCAACAAAAACGTAAGTGTTTCCAGGCAAGTTTAAACTGTCAGGTAATTGAATTTCTACTTGATTACACCAAGAAGTAAACTTTTGAAAAGAAGTTTCTTCTCCATTGTTTTTAAAATTAATTCCGATAGCACTAACTGTAGCAACAAGCACTATTAAAGTTATCAAAAAAATCATTAACTTTTTCATTTTATCCCTCCGTTAAATGAAATTTCTATAATAAGTCTTTAGTGGAACAATTTAAAAGAGTTAGTTGGAACGCCAAAAAGATTCGGTAGTAATCATCAGTCACTTGTTTTACCACTGGCTTGTTTCGCGGAGCAATATTTTTTTTGTGTTGTTTTGGTTTCTTTTGCTTTGCTTTTGTGATTGTTTTCTTCTGTGCTACTTCTCAATTCTTTTGGGTGTCTTTGTAAACCCACTTATTTGTATACGTAACTGGTTTCTTGTTGAGCTAAACCCTCCTCCGTGAAGGAAAGGTTTTTATTTAGAAAGGACTTTTATTTTAATGTTATTTGTTTATGGGGTGGTTTGGTTGCCGAGAAAATCTAATTCAAGTGGAAGAGGTTCTGTGAATAAAAAGGTTTTGGGGAAGACTTTTTTGCCAAGTAAGGAGTCCCCGTTGGGCAAAAAGTTTAATAAGTTGCCTAAAGAAGTCAGAAGTTTTATTCTTAAACAACCTAATGCACAAATAAGTAATTTGGTTGATTCTTATAATTCTTTTTTAAAGAAGGGGAGTATTCCAGTAGATGCTTTTCGTGCAATTATATTGATGAGAAAAGGTGTTTCTAGGGAAACTGTTGATTTGTTGATGAGTAAAGGTGTTTCTACGGGAACTGTTGATTTGTTGATGAGTAAAGGTGTTTCTAGGGAAACTGTTGGTTTTTTGGCGAGAAATTTTTCTAGGGAAACTGTTGGTTTTTTGGCGAGAAATTTTTCTGTGAAAACTGTTGATTTGTTGGTGAGAAAAGGTGTTTCTAGGGAAACTGTTGATTTGTTGGCGAGAAATTTTTCTGGGAAAACTGTTGATTGGTTGGTGAGAAATTTTTCTAGGGAAACTGTTGATTTGTTGGCGAGAAAAGAAGTTCTTGGGAAAACTGTTGATTTGTTGATGAGTAAAGGTGTTTCTAGTGGAACTGTTGGTTTTTTGGCGAAAAATTCTTTTGGGAAAACTGTTGATTTGTTGGCGAGAAATTTTTCTGGGAAAACTATAAATCGGTTGGTTGAAACTAGTAATTCAGTTGCTGATTTTAATGCAAGGGTTAAAGCTTTGCAAAGGCAGGCAAAGAAGAAAGGAAAACCCAAAAAATAACAATCATACGTAATTTCTCTTTCAAATTGTCATTTCTCAAAAAACCATTCTTTTAATTTAATCTTGTTAGTGTTGCCTAGTGAAACTATTTCAAGGTAGTCTTTTTTTTCAAGTCTTTTAATTGTTCTGGATAAAGAGCTTTTAGGCATTCCTGTAAGTAATTGTAGTTTTCTTTGAGTTAAGTAATCTTGTTTGAATAATAAGTTTACTATTTTTTTCTCGTTTTCAGGCAAGTGTTTTAACAAGCTTAATTGTTTTTTGTTTAATTCTTTTACAGTGTTTTTTCTTTTAAACTTAATGAAAATAGTTAGAATTGTAACCAGAATTATTGCTGTTATGGCTGTTACAATTACTTCAATCAAGTAATCATAGTTTTCAGTTATTTCTCCTTCAGAAAAAGAAACTGTTAACCATCTGTTGTTGTTTGAAAGATTCCAGGTAATTCTAGCTTTGTTTTCTTGGAAAGTTATTTGTCCTCCTGGAGTAAAAGTCTTAATTTGAATGTTTTCAGGTAAAACAATAGTAACTATTTGTCTTGAACTATCAAATAATGGTTTGAAAGTAATAATTTTAAGGCTTCCTTCAGTATAATTCAAGGTATTAGTCTTGTTTTCAATTGTTAAAGCATAATTGGGTTTGCTTTCACTAACTTCAACAATCAAGTTAGTTTTGGAATTATCAGAGTCAGTCATGACAACAAAATTTAATTTTCCTTTACCATCATAAATTTTGACTTCGGGAAATTCGTTATTGCTGGGATAAATTGGAATGCTTAAAGAGTTTACTAGAGAACTGTCAACAATTAACTTGTTTTTGATTAAAGCATGAGTTTCGTCTAAAACAATTATTTCATAATTAGAGGAAGTTAAAACGTCTTGACTGCTTACAGTTAAAGAAAACAACAAAAAAAACAGAATTAAACATAACTTTTTCATTTAATCACTTTATTCCTTGTATTGTTGGCTTAACTTTTGCACGACTTTTGCCACGTCTCCAAGAGTATTATTAATTTCTTTTCCAACGTGGTGGTGAAAGGCTGCTTCCAAGTCAAATGGTTCAGCCATTGGAGAAGAAGTAAAAACATACCTTCTCTTCTTTCTCTTAATTAATCCTAAGTCAATTAACCTTGACAAATGGTATCTTACAAGTTTTTCAGAACAAATAACATTGTTTTCTTTTAAGTAAGAGTGTAAGTCTTTAGTTGAAGGAGTAACTTGTTTAGAAAACTGATAGTAAAAGAGAGAGTCTAAAACATTTAAAACAGTGGTTCTGGATTCTTGTTCTGAAATTAAGCCTAAGCTAAAAGCAAGCCATCTTAAAAGGGAACGCTTTGTGAGTTTAACTTTTGGAGGCAAGTCAAGTTTTCTTAAAAGAAAAGTTTTTTGAATTAAATCTTTTTCAGGAATGTTTTCCATAACAACACCAAATATACATAAACTATAACTCTTTTAACTAATAAACTTTTTCCTTAACCATTACTTAACTTACTTTGTCCTTTAATTTAATTTTTATAACAAAACGTTTTAATTAGATTTCGTTTCATAGTTTTAATGTAATAAAAATATTTTTTGGGGGGATTAGGCTTTGAGTTTAGAAATTAAAACTAATTTATATCCTTACAGAATGGTTTTAAGCAGAAAACAGCCAGTAGAATTATTTGTAGAGGTAAAAAATAGTGGGATAGAAGACAAACTAGTTTCAATGCAACTGCTTTTATCGCAAGCGTTTGGTTTAAGTAAAGGAGGATTAAATAACTCGATAGAAAAACAGTTAGGGTTAATGAAACCCAACGAGTCAAAAAGCTTTTACTTTGACATTCATCCAAAACAAATAGCTAGAATAGGAGAATATCCGTTAAGACTAAAAGTAAAAGAACATTACCAAAACTACGATTACGCGATGAAAGAACACGTTAAAGATTTAAATTTAAAGGTTAGTGATTGAGTTCACTTTCCTCTATTTTTTTTATTTTATTAATTCTTCTTTCATGTCTTCCTGCTTCAAAATCAGTTGAAAGAAAACTTAAAACAATTTCTTTAGCTTTCTCTTTGCTAATTAAACCAGCACCCAAACACAAAGAATTAGCATTATTGTGTTTTCTTGCAAGTAAAGCCATTTCAGTAGTTAAACAATTAACTGCCAGAATTCCTTTCACTTTATTAGCACTAATAACCATTCCAGAACCAGTCTTACAAATTAAGACAGCGTACTTTGCTTTGCCTTCAACAACTTGATTACAGGCTTTGAAAGCAAAATCAGGGTAATCAACGCTTTCAGTTGAATTAGTTCCTAAATCCATTACTTGAAAACCTTTCAATTTAAGAAAGTCAATTAAATAATTCTTTAATTCTACTCCTCCATGGTCGCAGGCAATAGCAATAGTCATAAAAAAGTATTAAGCAAAAGTTAAATAAATTAATCCTTAAACAAGAAAAAGTGAAACTTAAACATAACAATTAATTTAAATAGTTTAAACTCCTTTTTCTTTAGGTGTTTAATTGATTCGTAATAAAAGATTTCTGGAAAAAATGCAAAGCTATTTTAAGGCATTAAAACCAGAAATTTCAAGTATAGAAAAAGAAAAATTGTTAAGAGAGTTCTTGAAAAAACAGGGTTTTTCAGGATTCTTTGAAGTTTCAAGAGAAAAAGAGTT
>JBDRCV010000089.1:0-3994 GCA_043821385.1 archaeon
TACAATAATCTTCCAGTCATGTTTTCTTGCAAGCCTGAAAGCTTCTAATGCTTCAGTTAAAGTTCCCACTTGATTAACTTTTAACAGTAAACCATCACACGCTTTCAAGTTAATTGCTTTCTTAATTCTTTCAGTGTTTGTAACCAGTAAGTCATCTCCAACAATTGTAACTCTTTTAGGCAAGCTCTTTCTTAATTCCTTCCAATGACTGAAATCAGTTTCATTCAATGGATCTTCAATTAAAGTAATTGGAAAAGTTCTCGTTAAATCCTTGTAATAGTCAATTAATTGTCCTGCATTCAAGCGATGGTTTTTCAAGTGATAAGAGCCTTTAATAAAAAAACTGTTTGCCGCGACATCTAAACCCAAACTAATTTCATCTTCATAACCTAACTCTCTTGCTGCATTTAAAATCATTTCAATTGGAGCATGATTGTCTACAATTGGCGGAACAAAACCGCCTTCATCTCCAATGTTTCCCGCTGACTTACCGTACTTTTTAATTAAATCAAGTTTTAACTGATGGTAAACTTCACTTCCAACTCTAAGTTTTTCTTTAAAAGTTTTAAACTTTTCTGGAATCAAATGAAATTCCTGAAAAGCTAAATCACTTGACGCATGCTTTCCGCCATTAATCAAATTAAATAAGGGAGTAGGCATTCTGGGTTTAAAGTTATCACTTAAAACAGCTAAATACTTGTATAATGGTTTGTTTAAACTGAAAGCTGCAGCCCTAGAAAAAGCTAAACTCACTGGAAGAATCGCGTTAGCACCTAACTTTTTTTTGTTTTTAGTTCCATCCAATTTAATCATTAAATTGTCTAATTGTTTTTGTTCGAAAACATTTCTGCCAACCAGTTTCTTTGAAATTACTGTGTCAATGTTTTTTACAGCCTTCTTTACTCCCATTCCCTGAAACTCTTTTTTATGATCTCTTAATTCAAGAGCTTCAAACTTTCCAGTCGAAGCACCACTGGGAACCATTGCTGAAACTTGAAAGTCAGTTGTTTCCAAAACACATTCAACTGTAGGATTGCCTCTAGAGTCAAGAACTTCACGAGCAGTAACATTAGTAATAATAGTCATTTCAAAACACAGTGAAATGAAAGTTAAAAGTAGTATAAAAGGATTTCTTGGATTAAGACAACAGTTAAAAAGGTTTTTATAGAACTAATACATTAGAATTATTGGTGTTGGTTATGAGAAAGCAAGATAAAATAAAAGAGTCAGAGTATATTACAATTGACTTTTTTAAGCCAGTGCAATTCGTTACTCAGAAAATTCAAATTAATGGGTTAAAGTTAGAGGTAGCTAGAGTGAAAGGAACTAAACCATTACCATCAAAATCTAAGTCTTTTGTTTAAAATAACTCCACGCCTGTTTTTGGTCTAATACTTTGTCGTAAAGTTTTTTCCAGCAAGCAATTTTTTTTGTTTCAGAAGTAATTATAGGAACCCCTGCTTTTCTAGCTATTTCAATGTTTAGAATGTCATGCAATTCAATTTTCTTGTTTAATTTTGAAAGAATTCCAAGAGTCTTATTTGTCAAGCTATCAGTCAAAGTGTTCCCCTCTAACTTATTAATTTCATCAAAGTTCTTATAACTGCCTAAAATTGATTGATAAATCTTTAAAGCAGCAGAAAACTTTATGTTTTCACTAAATACTAAATTTTCCAAAACTTGATATTTTGTTATTGGAGTTATAAGTAAATGAGCACCATTATCAAGAAGTGCCCTCAAACGCAAGTTTGGCTTTATTTCAACTTTATGTTTCTTTTGCTTAATTACTGAAATTTTGAACTTTCTGGCAGCTAATTTAAAATCACCTAAAATAAAACAAGTGTCAACACAAGCCCACTTAAAAGATTTAACAGAACCCAACAAAATCACGCGCCTTCAAAACGATGAAAGAAAATAGAACGGAACAGTATAAAATAGTTTTTGCTAAAAACAAACTACTTTATCGGATTCTTCAACCATTTTAAGCAAGTCCTGCATTGTAGAAATCGGGCAAACGTTAGAGCCTTCCTTTTGCCTTATTTTCAAGCAGGAACCACAAGCCAGAATAATTCCATTACTTGAAATAAAGGATTTAATTTGTTCTTTAACATTAAATTTTTCGTCTGTTAACCCTTCTGCTTCCACTCCTTTATTAATCAAGAAAACTTTTACTTCGTGGTTTGATTTTAAACTTGTAACCCCAAACCTGAAAGCATTCCAAACAATTTCTGGTTCGCTTGAACTTAAAACAATTCCTAACTTCACTTCTTACGCCTTCCACTCAACCTAACTACAAGAAAAACATTTAACACTACCAAAACAACAATTATTGTAATTAATGCCAGAAAAAAAGTATAACTGGAAAAGAAAGAATCTTGCCCGTAATAATTATTCCAAGCCATTCCACCCATCATGCCAGAACCCATCATTCCACCCATCATTCCAGAACCTCCAATACCAAAACCATTACATCGAAGATAACTTCTACCCATTGAAACATGCATTGCTTTCAGGCTTTCAGAGCCTTCACCACCCATCATTTCATCCATTAACTCATGCTGTTCTCCTGGATGCATTTCCTCCATTACAGCATCACCTAGTTCTTCAAACTGGTGCTCGCTTACACTATCACAGTCAATTCCATCTAGCGAAGTAACTCCCTGTGAAGCCATTATTTTATTCAAAACAGTTTCAACGCTTTCAATGTTTTCGTGAGCAAAAACGCTTAAAGAAAACAGAATCAAAAACAATGCCATAAAAACTATTGTAAAATTTCTCATTTTTTAACCTCCCAAACAATTTTTTGCTTGCTTTCAATTTGCTCCAGTAAAACGTCACGAATAAGATTGCAGGCTTTAACCATTTTAGGAAAAGCAATTTTATAGTAAACGGTAGTGCCATTTTTCCTGCTTGAAACAACTCCCTTCTGTCGTAAAATAGCTAAATGCTGTGAAATGTTAGCCTGCCTTAACTTTAACTGTTCAGCTAGTTGAGAAACAGATTTTTCAGAGCTACCAAGCAAGTAAAGAATCTCCAAACGCTTTGGGTCTGCAAGAGTCTTGCAGAGTTCAGCATGCAAAACAAATAATTTAGTATTCATACATTCAAATATATGAATGTAATGGTTTTTAAACCTTCTCAAATCATAAAAAGTTATTCTATTTTTCCTCTCTTCAACAGCAAAGAATTACTCACAACTGAAACGCTGCTGAAAGCCATTGCTCCGCCAGCAATCATTGGCGAAAGAAGAATGCCGAAAGGAAGAAACAAGATTCCTGCCGCAACAGGAATACCTACAACATTGTAAAACAAAGCCCAAAACATGTTTTGCTTTATTTTGTTCATTGTCTGCCTGCCTAACTTTATTGCCCTAACAACGTCTAAAGGATTTGATTTCATTAAAACCAGGTTGCCTGCTTCCATTGCAACATCTGTTCCGGAACTCATTGCAATCCCTAAGTCAGCTTGAGCTAAAGCCGGAGCATCATTAATTCCGTCTCCAACCATTGCAACAGTTTTTCCTTGCTTTTGAAGTTTTTTAACATATTCAACTTTCTTATCAGGCAAGACTTCAGCAAAAACGTTTGAAATTCCAACTTGTTTAGCTATAGCCTTTGCAGTATTTTCATTGTCTCCAGTAATCATCCAAGATTCAATTCCCATTTCACTTAACTTTGCAACTGCTTCCTTTGATTCTTTTTTAACAGTGTCAGCTACAGCAATAAAACCATAAAGAGTTTTACCAGAAAATAACGCCATTACTGTTTTGCCTTCAGACTCTAAATTAGAAATTTTGTTTTCAAATTCTTTAAATGAAAGTTTTTGTTTTGCAAAATTAATGCTTGACAAGAAAAATTCTTTTGAATTAATTGAACCCTGAATTCCTTTACCAGTTAAAGCCTTAAAGTTTTTTACAACAGAAAAACTAATTTTTTCCTGCCTTGCTTTTTCAACGATTGCTTCAGCTAAAGGGTGTTCGGAATTCTTTTCAAGT
>JBDRCV010000090.1:0-10174 GCA_043821385.1 archaeon
GGATCACACGTAAACTCCAGAAAACCAAGAAACCAACAAAAACAAGTAACCATAAAAGCACTAACATACAACCTAGAAGTCCTAACCAAAACAATAAAACTAACAATCACAATAACATACCAAACGATTTCTACAGAGCCCATGCAGGCTTAATGAATCAAATTCTTTTTTTGGCAGAACGTTTGATAGTTCAAGGTTTTTTTGACTGTAAGTTTTTTTTCCTAAATTAATGGCTTTTAAGTCTTTATCAAAGCCTTTAACTTTAGTGTTTTTTTGTGTTTTTGCCAGAAGAAATGCAAGCATTCCAAAACCACAACCATAATCCAAGTGGTTTTTGCTGTTGCTTACAAATTCTTTAATTGTCTTATAATAGTGTCTGTTATAAAACATTCGTTTCCAGTAATTTTCTTTCCTGATTATTTTATCCTTGTAGTCTTCTGTTCTAAGCATTTTAACCAACCTTTCGAATTAAACTCAAAAAAAATGCGCTGGAGTCATTCAAGTGAGGGTACACGCGCAGGCAGTTTTCAATTTGCTTTTTGAATTTTCTGCCCTTCCATTTTGTTATTCCTTGGTAAGTATTCAGGTTCTTTATTTCTGGTTTTTCAACTCTTGCGTTAGGATATTTTTCTATCAAATAATTTACTACTTCCTCGTTTTCTTCTGGAGCCAGAGTGCATGTTGAGTAACTCATTAACCCGTTTTCTTTTAATAATTCAAACGCTTTAACAATCAACTTTTTTTGCAGTCTACTTTTTTCTTTAACTAAATCCATACTCCAGTAGCTTAAAGCATTCCATTTTTTTCTCACTATTCCTTCGCTTGAACAAGGAGCATCTAACAAAATTCTGTCAAATTTTTCTTTGAACTGAAAGCTTAACGCGTTTTCTTTTACAACCAAGACATTCAGGCAGCCTATTCTTTCAAGATTAAATAACAAGGCTTTCAAGCGTAACTTGTTGTTATCTAAAGCTATAATGCTTCCATTGTTTTTCATTAACTCTGATAATTGAGTGGTTTTGCTTCCTGGTGCGGCAGCCAAGTCTAAAACTCGGTGACTGGAAGAAGGATTTAAGGCTATAGCTGAAATCATTGACGCTTTTTCTTGAACGTAAAACAACCCTGTTTCATGTTCTGGCAGTAAACCTAACCTAAAATTAGTGTTTTTGACAGTAAACGCCTGTTCCGCGAAGCTAACTTTTTCTAAATTCAAACCTCTTTCTTCCAGCAACTTTTTAGTTTTTTCTGGGTTCTTGAAAGAGTTTAAGCGAATGGTTTGAAATTGTTTTGTTTGAATGCATTCCAGAAAATCTTTTACTTCTTTTCCAAGTAATTCCCTGTGTCTTTCAACGAAAAGTTTTGGAATGATTGGTTGTTTCATAACTATTTCTTGTATTCAAGAACTTTTATAATTACTTCTTTTAAGTCAAGTAATTCTTCTTTGCCTGTTTTCAGTTTAATTATTCCAGTATTTGCTTGATTTTTTCTGCTACAAATACTGTGTTTCTTTGTTTTCCTGTTATTTCTTTTAGTATGCCTTCTTCAACAAGTTTTTGGATGGCTCTTTGTGCAGTGGGGTATTCTTTTTTTAATATTTTTTTAGCATTTATTATTGTAATGTATGGGTTTCCTAGTAAATGTTCAAATAATTTCATGCTGTTTATGTTTGTTTTATCTAGTAACTGTTCTTTGCATTCTTTAGAGTATTTTTCAAGTTTGGTTGCTCTTTCTATTGCATCTTTTGATTGTATGACCACGCCTTTCAGGAAGAATTTTAACCAATCGTTGTAGTTTCCTTTTTTGCTTACATCCAATAAGAGATCATAATATGAGTCTCTATTTTTTTCAAAGTATCCACTAATGTAAAGTAAAGGCAATGATAAAATGTTTTTTTTGCATAAATATAATGTTATCAAGAGTCTGCCTATTCTGCCGTTTCCATCTCTGAAAGGGTGGGTTGATTCGAATTGATAATGTGCTATTCCAATCTTTATTAGTGGCGGTATGTTATTAACAAAATAGGCTAAAAACGTTAATAGTGTTTTTTGTTATTATTGTTCTTGATACTAACAGAAATCGTAATTACTGTTTATCTATAAAAATAGTATTACTGCTTTATTTGTTTTTAAAGAAATTATTTAATTTTATGGGAAAACTAAACAAGGTTTCTTTTGATAGAAATTCTTTCAATTACTTCTTTTAAGTCAAGTAATTCTTCTTTGCCTGAAACCATGTCTTTCAACTTTAGTTTTCCTTCGCTTAATTCTTTTTCTCCAACAATTAAAGCAAAAGTTATGCCTTTACTGTTAGTTATTTGTAAGCCTTTACTTATTCCCCTAAAGTTTAAGTCAAAGTCAACTTTTAATCCTTTGCTTCTTAATTCTTGAATTATTGGTAAAACTTTTTCTTTTAATCCAACGCTTATAACATACAAGTCAACCAGAGTTTTCTTTTCTTTTTCTTTCATTAAAGTTAGTAAAACGCTTAAACCAAAACTAATGCCTGTTGCAGGAATTACTTGTTTGCTTTCAAGAAAACTTCCAATCATTTCATCAAATCTTCCGCCGCCAGCTAAACTTGCTTTAACTGTTCCGTTTTCTAAGAAAACTTCAAACACTGGCCCAGTATAATAACCTAAACCTCTAGCTAAACTCAAGTCAATTACAATGTCTTTTAGTTTGAAAGCTTTACAGTAATCGTTTAATTCTTTTAATTCTGTTACTCCTTCGCCTTTCAATCCTATTCTTTCAATTTCTTTGAAAACGTCACAGTCAAGCGAGTTAATTTTTATTGCTTCAAGTAATTTCTTAATTTGTTCTTTTCCCAAGCCTTTTTCAAGTAATTCTTTTTCTACTTCTTTTACTCCAATTTTTTCTAGTTTGTCAATGGTTGTCAAAACACTTGAATTTAATTCTTCTTTTAACTTAATTTGATTCATTAACTCGTTTAACAGTTTCCTGTTATTAACTTTAATCACTACTTTTAATCCTAGTTCTTTGAAAACATTGCTTGTTAAAGCCAGTATTTCTGCGTCAGCAATCATTCCCTTACAGCCAACAATGTCTACATCGCATTGAGTAAACTCTCGAAACCTTGAATTAGTTACTGGTCCGTCACGGTAAATTTTGCCTATTTGATAACGCTTGAAAGGCATTTTTAACTGTGGGTTCATTCCAACAAATCTTGCTAGTGGTACAGTAAAATCATACCTTAAACCTAGCTCTCTTTCTCCTTGGTCTTTAAATTTAAAGGTTTCTTTAACTGCATCACTTTCTGTTCCTGCAGCAAACTTTGCGCTTAAAACTTCTATTCTTTCAAAAGTCGGAGTGTCTAAAGGGTTAAACCCATATTTTTGGAAAGTTTTAACGATTTTTTCTTGTAAGTAATCTTGCAAGATTTTTTCTTCAGGCATTATGTCTTTTACTCCGCGAGCAAGCATTAACTTCATTCTCTCACCTTAAAGTTTATGGGGTCTGCGCCGGGAGTCGAACCCGGACCTAACGGTCCACAGCCGTCAATGCACACCGGTACACTACGCAGACCATAAAGAGTTTTAGGTTTAAATTGTTTTTCTTTATTTTTTTGGAAAGTAATCAAATCAATTAGAGCGAAAAGCTTTCTTGTTGTTGTGAACTAACTCACTTTCCATTTTAAATCAATTAATTTCTTGTTAGACAATCTTTTTAAACCTTGCCCTCTCTTTTTATTAATAGTGATTATGGCAAAACCTCGTGTAAGATCAAGGGGCTTAAAAACTGGGCCTGGTACTTTTACTACTAATTTAAACCCAAAAAGAAAAAGAGGTCTTGGTTCTCGTAGAACTTCTTTTGCTAGAAGAATAAAATAACTTTAAAGCATTTTCTTTACTTTGTCTGCTACTTCTCTTTTTGCCAGTATAAGTATTTTCATGCCTGGTTCTATCATGGTTGAAGGTGAAGGAATTATTAGTTTGTGGTCTTCGTAGACTGCAATTATGGCTGTTCCTTGAGGGCTTTCAATTTCTTTAATTTTTTTGCCTGCAAGCTTGCTTTTTTCTGTAATCTGAAATTCCATGATTTCTGCTTGTCCGCGAGAAATAAAAGCTAAATCTAACACTTCTGGCTTTGTAATTAATTCTTCAATATAGCCTGCTGCTGCTGCTTCAGGGTGAATTACAATGTCAATGCCTAACCTTTTCAAAACGCTTTCATCGTAATGTAGTTTGCTTATTCTTGCGGCAACTGTTTTTGCTCCTAATTCTTTTGCCATCAAGCAAACAATCATGTTGGTTTCATCAGAACCAGTTAAAGCAACCAACGCATCACTGTCTTTTATTCCTGCTTTTTCTAAAGTTTTTGGTTCTGTTCCATCGCCTAAAGTTGCAACAATGTCCATTTCGTTGGAAATTTTTTCGCAGGCTTTTTCGTCTCTGTCAATTACTATTACGTCATGTTCTTCTTCTAATAACAATTGAATTAAATAATAACCTAAGTCGCCTGCTCCAACAACAATAAAATTCATTTTTTTTTAACGCCGCCTTTTAATTGTAATCATTAAAGCCAGAATTGATAAGACTGGAATTATTTCTAGTCTGCCAACCCACATGTTAATAATTAACATTATCTCGCTTAATAAAGGCATGGTATTGCTTGTAATGCCTGCACTAATTCCTGCATTTGATTGAGCTGAAACAACTTCAAACAAAGCATTATTCAAGCCAAATCCTTGAAAAGTTAAAACCATTATTCCAATTAATATGACTGCAAGGTAAAGCAATATAAACTTGTTTACTTCGCTTACAACTTCATCCTTTACTGGCTTGTCTTCAATTTTCTTGCTAAAGAATGCATGGTATGGCAGAATAGTTTCTCTTACTTTCCAGTAAATGCTTTTAATCATTATCCAGAAACGACTTAACTTTATTCCTCCTGCAGTGCTTCCAGCGGCACCGCCAACAAACATTAAGCAAATCAAAACAATTTTTGTGAAGTCATCCCATAAAGCAATGTTTGCTGAACTAACCAAGTTAAATCCACCATCAGTTAAGCTTGATATAACGTGAAACAATGAATGCATTACTGAACTCATTAAATCCGGAAAAAACAAGAACATTTTAGGCAAAATAATTATGGTTGAAACAATTGTCATGGCAAGCATTAAACGAAACTGTAAGTCTGAAAAGTAAAGTAAGGGATTCTTTTTCTTGAAAACCAAGTAATGTGCGCTGAAAGTTGTTGCTCCCAACAACATTATCACAATCAAACCAATAACTATTCCTGGATTAAAAATTCCGCTTAACCCCATTGCATTAGAGTCCATTCCAGTTGTACTGATAGCTGACATAGTGTAATTAACTGAATCAAAAAAACTCATTCCAGTTACAAGCAATATTACAATTCCTATTGCAGTTAAAATAATGTAAATTTTCCAGATTTCTTTTACAGTGTTTTTCAAGTTTGGTCTAATGTAATCGCTTCTTCCTTCAACTTGCACTAGTTTAGTGGTTTTAGTGTAAGTTGACAGTACTCCAACCATTGCCAACACAATTATTCCAATTCCACCCAGCCAAGACAAAAAACTTCTCCAAAAAATCAAGCTGTTTGGAATCAAACTTAATTCGTTTAATGGAATAACAGTTAAACCAGTTGTAGTTAAAGCTGACATGGTTTCAAAGAAAGCATGCACTAAAGGCATATTTGAAATCAATGTAAAAGGTAAACTTGCGAAAAAACAATAAAACAACCAAACCAAACTAACTGCAAGAAACGCGTGTTTTAAGGTTGTTTCTTGTTTGCTTTCAAAACTGTATTTTAAAATTTTTCCGAAAAGAAAAGCTAAAGCTCCTGCTAAAGCATAAAAAACTACATTAGTCAAAGGCTCTAAAAAAAGAATTGCTGCAATAATTGGAATAACAAAAGTTAACGCACTATATTCAATAATAGTTCCAATGTCACGAAAAACTAACCTAAAGTCATTCCACCCAAGCATTATTAATCAAATTAAATTAGAGATTTAAAGTTAATATAATTATTGGTTTTGGGTGTGCCGGGAATCGAACCCGAGTCGAAAGCTCCGCAAGCTCTCATGCTATCCATTACACTACACGCCCAACGCCGAAAACATTCGGCGGCGATGTGGTGCCACTTTCAGTGGCACTGACTGCATTTCGAAAACGCCGAAAACATTCGGTGACAATCTACTGTCGCTTCGCGACTGTTCAACAACAATCTACTGTTGCTTCGTGATAAGTTACTGTAATATAAGAATTAGCTAAAAAACAGTTTTAATTGTTTCCTTTAAGTCTTTTGCTTGTGTTTGGGTCGTTTTTATGTATAGTTTATTAAATGTGTTTAATAAGTTATAATTATGGTAAAACTTGATTTTGTTGCATTACATTTGACTTATATATGTAAGAACAAATGTTCGTATTGTTATATTGGTGCAAAAGAAGGTAAAAAGCACCCTCCTTTTGAAACTATTAAGTGTCTCATTGAAAAATTGGCTGGTAATGGGGTTAGGGAGTTCTTCTTGGTTGGTGGTGACCCGTGTCTTTATCCTAATCTAAAAGATGTGGTCAAATTAATTAGAAAATTAAATTCAAAAGTTTATATTATGTCTAACACTTTGGATTTTGGAAAAGAAATAAATTTTTTCATTGAAAATTGTGATGGCTTTCAAACTACTGTTCTTGGTCATACTGCTGAAGAACATGATATCATGGTTGGAAAAAAGGGTGCTTATAGTATTTTGGTAAGGAATATTAAAATTTTGAATAGTAAAGGAAAATTGGTGGAAGTTGCGGTTTCTGTTTATACGCGTAATTTTGATAAAATTTTTGATTTGACAAAAAACTTAATTGAAAACGAGAAACTGAAAATTAGTGAGTTAATTGTTCAGCGAATTGTTCCTTGTGAGTGTGCAATCAATTACAAGTTTTCTTTGACAAAAAAACAAATACCCATAATCTTTAAACAACTTTTTGAGGTTAAGGAAAAGTATGGTTTAGTAATCGATTTTGAAGACCCATTTCCATTGTGTGTTATTCCAAAAGAGTTTAGGTGCTTACAGAGAACTATTTGCAGGTGGGGTCTTGATAAGGCTTCAGTGTTTTTTGATGGTGGGATTTCTAGATGTGGTGCGGATTCAAGGAGTCTTCTTGGTAACCTTTTTAAAATAAAGAACATACAACAATTTTGGCAGGAAAATCCTGTTTTGGTTGACTTTAGGTCTAGAAAGTGGCTTCCAAAGGAATGCTTGAATTGTGAGTTCTTAGAAAAATGTGGTGGGGGTTGTTCACTTTCAAGAATTACTGATAAGGATCATGAACGTGATATATTGTGTCCATTTCATTAAGGGTAAGGTGTTGTGAAAAATGGTTGAAATAAATCTTGAAATAAAGAAATTGATTGAATCAAATGCTTTAGCTTTTGCAACTGTTGGTAGTTTGGGAAAACCTCATTGTATTGCTGTTGGTTTTGTGAAAGTTGTTTCAGAAAATGAATTAATTTTAACTGATAATTATATGCTTGAGACAGTGAAAAATATTCAATTAAATTCTAGTGTTGCTTTAACTGTTTGGAATCAAGATTGGAAAGAAAAAACCGTTGGCTTTGAATTAAAAGGGATTGCAGAATATTTCTTGCAAGGAAAATGGTTTGATTTTGTTAAAAAAATTCCAGAAAATAAGGGCGAGCCGTGCAAGGGAGCAATCCTTATAACAGTTAAAAAAATCAAAAGGTTAGCTTGATTTAATGTCTTCTTCTTTTCTTTTTTCTTTGTCAAAAAAGTTTAATATCAGACAGTAAAGTGTTCCTAGTGGTACTACTAGAATGTTTCCAAACAACCAGAACAAGCTTGCAGTAATTAATGCGGCAACCAGCCAAAACATTTGTTCTATCAAAGCAAAGGTTGGCATTGATTGTTTTAATAATTCAAGAGATTTTTGTTTAATGGTTTCACTGTCAAGTTTTTTTGCTTGTTTGTCTAAGCTTGCTTGTAATTGTTGTTTGTATTCTTTTGAGTTAACTTGTTCTTGAACTGCTGTAGTGTAAGATACATAGTTTTGTGCTTCTTTGGCATCACTTGCTTTTAATAAAGTAAAATACTGGTTTTCAGTCAGTAAGTCAATGCTTTGATTAATTAAGTTAACATTATATTGTGCTTGCAGTAATTCATTGTTTTGAAGGCTTTCAAGGTTCTCATTATCTAGTATTGCTGAAAACAAGTTGTCTTCAAACTCTGCAACTAATGCTTCCTGGTTATTGTAAGTGTTGAATGCGGCAACTAAAAACAATCCAATTGTGATAATCATTACTCCTTTTTGCATTGAACTATAAAACGTTCTTGGATTAACCATGGTTTTTAATTCCCATTGCTTGTTTTCAGTGTTGTTTATCACTAAAACTAGTGCTAGAGTAAAAAATAATCCAAAAAACAAGTAAGTTAAAGCGTTAGCAAAAAATATCCAGAAAATAATCACTCCAATTATTGCTGGAAGTAAAGTATACAAGTGAATGTTATCGTGGTGGAATTTCTTGGTTGCCATTATCACGACTGCAAAACTTAAAGGCAAAGTTAAAGCAAACAAAATAAAGTTGGTTCCAGAAATAAGTGCTACTACTTCCTGTAAGTTAAAAAGGTTTGTTATTAAGCTTAAGCTTAAACCGCTTTTAATTAAAAAGTAATTCCATAAAAAAATGCTTGAAAGCAATACTATACTGTAAATGATTTTTCTGGTGTCTGACTGCATTATTACTCCTCTAATTCTAGAAGATTAAATACCTTTTTATTTGTTAGCATTAAAGTTGTTTCTGCTTGGCTTACAATGCTGTCTTCAATGTCTCTTAAAATAGGGTAAGTTTGAAAGCACTTTGATTGAATTAATTCTCTTAAAGCAACTTTTCTTGTAAACTCTTTGTAGTCTTTTGCAATCCATCTTTCAGCAAAAGGCAAAGTCAAATAACCTGAAGCTTTTGCTAGGATTTCTCTTGCTTCTTTTCTTCTCACTGGTTTTGGTTCGTCTAAAGCATAAATTTCTACTGTGTTGCCTTCTCTAACGTGCCCGCTTCCAGTTGAAGCAAAAGGCTCTATTGCTATAATCGTGTTTTCTTCTAAGACTCTTGGGTCACTTGTATTCATGTTTGGAATGCTTGGCGAAGCATGCACTATTAGTTTTTTTATTGTGTGTCCTGAAAGGTTTTCAATTACTTTAAAACCAGAGTCTTCAATTGTGTTTTGAATGGTTTTACCAATCTCGCTTAAAGGCGTGCCAGCTTTAATTATTTTAACTGCTTTATTTAATGCATTTTCGCTTGCTTTTTTTAAGTCACTCCACTTACCACTAAAATCTAAAGTGAAAGCAGTGTCAGCAATACAGCCTTCAACATGACAACCTAAGTCAACTTTAATCAAGTCATTTTTTGTGATAACAGTTTCATCGTTTATTGACGGCGTGCAGTGAGCAGCATTATTGTTCAAACTTAAATTGCAGGGAAAAGCTGGTTCTGCTTTTAACGCTTTAATTCTTGACTCAATTCCTTCAGCTATTGAAAGCAAAGAGTCTCCGACTTTAATTTTCTTCTTGTATTCTTCTCTTACAGTTCTTAAAATCTTGCCTGCTTTCCTATAATCTGCAATGTCTTCCTTGCTTAACTCTGTCATAAAAAAACCCCTCAAAAAAAGTCTTGGTTACAAAAACTATCTTTTGCGAACAATTATTAAAGCTATTACTAGAATTATTGGAATAAACCATAAAGGCATTTCAGGAATATTCATTTCTTGGTTGCTGTAAACTCCAAAAAACGTTTGCTTTACGTCATTTGAAATATAATCATTTTCTGGTGTTCCGTTTGTGATTTCAGCGCTAGCCTTGTAAGTTCCCGGCAGGTAATCTGCAACATCTGGTACTTGTAAACTGTGAGTAATTTCTCCTCTTTCTCCCTTTTCAAGATTTGAGATTTCTTCTTCTGTTGTTCCAATCATGTTCCCGCTAGAATCATAGATTGCAAAACTTACTGTAACACTCACGTCACCAGCATTAGAATTGTAAACTGTGGCAGTAATTAAAGTGCTTTCCCCTCTTTGAATGCTTGTTGCACTAATGTCTTCTAAAGCTAGATCTCCAGCAAAAACCATTCCAGAAAAAAGAATTAAAAACAAGATTAAAAACAATTTTTTCATGCAATAATAACAGTTT
>JBDRCV010000091.1:0-4905 GCA_043821385.1 archaeon
GCTGGGAGTTGTTTCTGGTTTAACTGTTATGGTTACTGGTATTTCTTGTGTTATAGTTCCTGAATAACCTTCAAATTCTGTTGAAAACTTTAAATTAGTTTGAAATATTACTTCTTGTTGTGTGTTTCCCTTGTACTCTGACCTGTACTGTAATTGCATAGAGTCTTCTGCTTCAACTGGGGTGTTAATACAACCATTAGGGCCACAAATCTGAAAATCAAGGTCGCTTGGAAGCGCTGGTTCAAAGCTAGTGCTTTTAATGATTGCATTGTAAGTTGTGTCATTTGTAATTGTAAAACTATTCTCATAATGATATTCGTTGTTTGGTTCTAAAGTTAATTCAATTTTTTCTGGCAGGGTTAACAATGATTCTTCTGCTCTGGGAGCATTATTTATTTCTATTTCCAATGGAATCTTTAAAGTTTTTGTTTCTCCGCCAACAAATTCAACTGTTGCGTCAATAAAGTAATTGTCTATTGTCACGTCTTCAGTTATTTCATTAGGGTTAATAATTATTTGAAATTGAAATTCATCTTTTTCGAAATCAGTGTATTCTCCTAGACCATCCCAATTAAGTTTAGAGTTTTCTGCTTCTAGTATACTATCCATTGCTGTAGTATTAAGATATTTGTTTGTTGGTAAACTAAAACCAGTTATTGTTCCAGCATCTGAAATTTTTCTGTTGACATACAAGTTTACTGTTTTATCAATTTCTTCCTTGTAAAAATCAATTGTTGCTTTTACTTCTGCTGTTGTTTCTTTTAATGGAGGTTGTGGTTCTTCGCTTAATTGAATGAAATAACTTGGCCTTATATCTATTTCTACAGGAATACTTTTAACTAATGGAATTTCATAATTTGCGATATAATAATAAATTAAAAGATTTCCATTTTTAAGTGTTGGTTGTGGGTAAGCATCGTTTTCAGAGTGAAGTTTTATTTCAACTGGTAATCCTGGAGTGTTTGGAACAACGCTTTCATCATAGTCTTCTAAATTTTGGTTTGTTTTATCTTCATTAAGGTTATATTGTGAAAAGTTGGTTAATCTAATTGCATGTTCTTCTTCTGGTTCCCCACCACCATAAAGGTAAATTGTGTTTTCTTCTTGTAGTTGGCTTGGCCCACTGTTTCCTTTTATTAATGTAATTGTCAATCCAGTTGTACTTGTGTTTACAAGGTAAACTGTATTGCTGTTTTCTTCGTTTGCTTTCATTAATGAAACCTCAAATTCAATTGGTCCATCGTCATTGTATTCTGTTCCTTTATCATCTTGAACTTCAAGTATTGTTTCTCCTCCTCCAACAATTATTTCTTTCACTGAGTCTCTGACGTCTTGTTTTACTGCTTTAAACTTGACTTTTTCATTGTAGGCTTGAGCAGTGTAACCAGTCCATTCAATTATTCCTTGACTGTTAGTTAAACCAATTTCACTATAGTCATTTAAACCGTAAGCAGTACTTACTCTAGCGTTTGCAACTGGTACATCATTATTACTGTTATCAACCACAGTAATAGTAATCTTACTGTAGTCTTTGAACGCTTGCAGAAAGTCTGGTTCGCTTTCACCAATGGCTTGAATTGTTATCAGCATGTCAGTGTCAGCTCTAATTTTAAAGCTTGAGTCTTCTTGTACTAAAAGGTCACTAGTAGAGTTAGTTAACTGTGTTCTAATTAATGGTTTTTCACTGTCTTGTTCAAACACTGAAATAAATTCAGTGTCAGTTGTAATGCTTTCCATTAAGTTAATGGTTCCACTTAAAGTTTCATTTAATGGGTCAATACCGTTCACCCAGTTCTTGCTTTCACCGTCAAGAGAACTGCCTTCAGCAGTAAAATCATAAAATTTTATTCTGTCATCATTGCTTTCTGAAACAATAATGTTTTCTTGTTTGAACTTACTGTCAATTTCATTGACTTCAGAGTTATTATATAACAAGAATTCAATTGAGTTTTTCTCGTTTTCTTTTACTTCAAAGTCGCCTGAACCATTAGCAGTTATTTCTTGTCCTTCTGAATCAAAAACTTGTTTGGTTAAACAAAAGTCATAGTCACCGCATTCAATTGAAAAACTCTCATTATGACTATTTGAATACAATAACATTGGGTCGCTTTCATAAGAGTCTGTTGGATTAAAATAGTATCCAGTTAAGTCTGCTAGTAAAGCACGGTAATGTAAGGTTAATTCACTTGGCTTTAATTCTGCGATGTCTTTAACCTTTAACTTTAACCTGAACTCGTAAACTGTAATGTCTTCACTTGTTTCAAAGCTTAAGTTAAACCATTTTGCTTTGCTTGCGTCAACGTGGCTTGGGTTAGTGTCGTCAGCAAAAACTCCTGTAAACCAAGTTGAATCAGTTGCACTAGAGTTAACTGGTAAAGCATAACTTTTGTCAAAGTACAGTGAGTCGTCTGCTAGTTTTCCTGTAAAGTCTCCTTCAATAAAACTTTCTCCTGCTCTAGCAAAAGCTTGAATTTTTTCAAAACTTTTTCCTTCCGGAATAACTAATTTGAATTGAGGGTAGTATGAAGTGTTTGGTTCAATGTTTTCAACTAACTCGTTACTTGAATCAAATAATCCTTCAAAAGTTATTTCCGGATTTTCTTGTCCTGAAATAATTTTTTCCAAGTAAACGTTTAAGTCTTGTGAGTCATTTTCAATGATTGGAATACTAATGGTTTGGTGTTTGTGATACCCTGAACTTTCAATTACAGCGTAAACTGTTTGTGGTACTTCAAACTGGAATTCTCCTAAAGGGTCTTCAATGTAATCTGCAACTTCTTCTGTTGACTGCTTGTAAAACTCTATCACGTAATTATCGCGAGACATTTTTATTTCTAGTTCGTTAAACACGTTAACTTTTATTGTGCCTTGGTTTGCAGTTAACTTCAAGTTAACGTTAACGTTTTCATCGTTTAAAACTTCAAAGTAATCTGTTGTTCCTTGCTGGAACTGGTAAAATCCTTTCAAATAATAGTATCCTGGAGTAATGGTTTCAAAGAAAGCTTTACCGTAAATGTCTGAATGCATTTCATCTCCTGTCGGTAAGTCAGTGTCACCATAATATAATACTAGTAAAACGTTTGCTCTAGGGTAATTGTCTTTGTCTTTAACTTCAACTTTTATTCCTCCGCCATTACCTTTCTCTAATTCAACTATTATGATGTCGTCAACAACTGCTTCAATTGGGGCTGGAGTCAAATAACCTTCAGCTTCAACTGTAATAAAGTATTGGTTGTCGTCTACTATTGGAAAGCTAGCATAATTAACGTCAGTTCTTTGCATGTATAAAATAAAGTTTTCTTCTTCGTCTTGAGTGTAAAGTTTAATGTCAGAGTCAACTTGTTCTCCAGTCTCTGCATCTATAACATTAACGTCAATATAGCCTATTATTGGCACGTTAACTCCATATTCTTGCATGGTTATTTCAAAGGTTGTTGTAGTGTTTGCTGAAACTTGTTTGGTTTCGCTTCTTTTTACTTCGTATTGGTTGTCAGTGTCTTCTGCTACAATAAAGTAATTTCCTGGAGTGAAAGAAAATTCTGTTTCGCCGTAGGAATCTGTTGTTTCCCTGTACACTGTTCTAGCAGTGTCTGTTGCGTCATATAATCTTACGTCTATTCCGCTTAAAGCTTGACCTGAAACGTTTTTAACTTTGGCTAGAATGATTCCTTTGTCTGTTTCAATTGGAGTTAATTCAATTAACCCGTTGTCTGGTACTGGGTAATTGGTTAGTGATTCATAGTAGTCGCTTCTAACTGTAACATATAAGCTTCCGCAGTCTTCTGGCACTTTAACTTCAAACTTTCCAATGGTTTTAGTTTCTGTTGCAGGAGTTGGAGTTATGTTAGAGTTTGAACAAGTAAAGCTTGCTGTAATAGTTCTGCCACTAATAAGGTAACCGTTTTCAACAAAACTAATGCTTCTGCTGCCAGTTGGAGTTAAGTCATTGTCTCCTTCTGGTTGCAGTATAATGTCAATGTTTTCTGTTGTTTGACTTACTTCAAAGTTTTCACTGTAAGTTTGGTATCCTGTCGCATTAATTGTATAGTAAAGACTGTCTCCAATGTTAGCGTTAAAAGTTATTTCTCCATAATCGTCACTGGTTAAAGCTATTGCTTGTTCGTTATTTATTTCAATGCTTGCATTTATTCCGCTTAAAGTACTGCCTGAACTATCTTGAATCAGCATGCTAATTGATGCGGTTCCTCCAAAAAAGTCTGGAAAACCTAACTCGCTTAAGTCTATTAATCCAAAATAAATTAATCCGCTAAAAATTAATGCTAGAATTACTATAATAAATAAAATAAAGGAAGGAAATTTCTTATCAATTGGGTCAATTATTTTGTTTACTGGAATCACTTTGTTTATTAAGTCCATTAAACCATAGTACTTGTCTTCTATTGCAGTATATAACCCCATGACTAAAACCTTTTAATTTCTTTTAATTAAAGTTTAAACTGGTTTAAATAGTTTTGTTATCCTTTGTTTTTCTTAAATTCTTTTTTGTTTGTTGTTATTCAAGGTTTGGGACTTCAATGCAGGTCCATAAATCCATTCCATCAGTGTAACTTAAACCAGCATCGTAATTGTTAATGCTTTTGTCTGGTTGAGTTCTTATAGGCCAGTCATATACTTTGTTTGAATTCCACCAGAATCCTGCTTCTGTTCCATAGTCAACTAAGCACAAGTATTCATTGCTTAACAAGTTCATTACTTGTTCAATTGAATCCATTCTTTGTTGTTGAGTTATAATTCCTTTTAATGCAGTGTTTCCAACAGTTTTGAATTCGCTTGAAATTGGTTTGAAAGTGTAAGCTGTGTCGTCTGGAGTGTAAACAATGGTTTTCAAGTATTCGTTACCAGTCTTGTTAATTCTGTCCCATGAAATCTTGTAAGCGTTTGATT
>JBDRCV010000092.1:0-15971 GCA_043821385.1 archaeon
ATAACTCTTGATTAAAACCACTGCAAGTTGAAGTAGAGTAAGTTGGAGTTTCCATTCCAACACAACCAAGAAAAACAATTACTGCTAAAGCCAGTACAAAAACAATTATTGTTGCTTTCATGAATAAGTAAGTAACCGAAAAAAATAAAAAAAGAAAAAGGAAAGGGGTAAACCCCTTTAGTTCATTTAAGCTGTGCCAGTACAAGTAGCTGTTTCTGTTTTTGGTGTTTGAAGACCAGATACATTATATGTTATTGTAACTATCTTACTATACGATGCTCCAGCAGAAAGCCCAGTTACTGCAGTTGGTCCGATATCTGCTTCTCCTTGTGCTGCAATTGTTGTTTCAGTTGGCAGGCCTAAAACTTGGCCATCAAATTGTGCACCAGTAAGAGTTATTTCCCCGCCAGTACTATTTGTCACAACAATTTCAAAACCATCTGTTGTATTTGCAATGTGAGTTTTATAAGCCAATCCGCTAAATCCTCTACAAGTTGAAGCTGTGTATGAAGCAGGATCCAATATTCCTAAAGCGTATAATGCCACTACAACAATCACTATTACTACTAGTGCCCAACCGTAAGTCATTAAGTACTCTAAAGCTGATTGTCCTTTCTGATTTTTTTTAAACATTTTTTTACCCCCTCCTTGAGCATTTTATTAAACTTTTAGTGTTTTCGAATATATTTTTTTCAAAACAATAATCATAATCCAAAAACAAAAGGTCACTAGAAGTAAATTCAAGGTTATTTAAAAGGGTTTCGGCATCAATATTGCTTTGTTTTATCCGAAATAATGTCCTTTATAAAATGAGTGTGGCTTCCCCTGTATGCGAGGAAGTATACTTGAGGAAGCTGAATAAGAGGAAGATAAAACGGAACACCCATAAAATAATACAAGCATTCAAAGACAAAACATAAAAAGAGATACCTTGAAAAAATATAAAACAGACATTAATTCAGGACAACACATTTAAATTTCGTCGTTATGTAATTTTTTAATGTTGTATTTTTGTAAGTAACTTTTTAATTATTTTTTTACAGTTTTTTAATCATGTGGGCTTATTTGGATGAAAGTGGGGATTTGGGTGCAAAAGGGTCAAAGCATCTTGTAATGGCAATGCTAATTACTGAAGATATTGATTTGCTTGATAGTTTAATTAAATCTATAATATTAAAGTTGTCAGGTAGCAGAAAGGGAAAAGCTTATCTTAAACTAACTGGGGGAGAAATTAAGTTCAGAAATTTTCCTGATAAAAACTTACTTATGACTTCTCTTTCTACTATAAGTAATTCGAATAGTTTTATTTTCTCAGTTTTTATAGATAAAAGTAAGATTAATGGAGTTATAAGTCAAGGAAAAAAAGAATTAATTTTCAGGTCTTTAGTTGGGTTTGCTGTCAATAAATACATCGTAAAAAATATTGATTCTTTGTTTCATTCATTTGAAAAGAAGCCCGCTAATAATGACGGATTAAAAAGTTTGTTTAGTTCGGCTAAAGTGCAAAATAAAATTATAGATGGTGCTATTGATTATATAAAAACTAAGAATATTACTAAAATAACTGCTGATTTATCGTATTTTAAACAATTTAAAGAGTCTGCTTATTATTGTTTGGAGAAAATAGATGAAAAAGAAATCTCAAAAGATGGGTTAAGGACAACCATTGATGTTAATATTAAAAGAATAAAAAATGAAGAAATAAAAAATTTTAAAGATAAGAAGTGTTTAATTATAAAAGTTTCTCAATCAAATTCGAGGGGAAATAGAAAATTACAAGCTCTTGACTTAATTTGTGGGGCATTATATTCTAAAGTCGAACACAATGAAAGAAACTATTTCAATCTAATAGAAAACAAACTTAAGCTGTTAGTGGATATAACAAAAGAAGTTAAAAAGTAGTGTTATTCATCTATTTACTTGTCAAACCTTACTACATTAGCAATAAGGCACCGAAGTTCCTTTCGATAGACAAATAACAAGTATTTTATAGGAAGAAACTTATATAAAAACGTTACATTAATTTGTAAGTATTGTCTTATCCCGAAATAATGTCCTTTATAAAATGAGTGTGGCTTCCCCTGTATGCGAGGAAGTATACTTGAGGAAGCTGAATAAGAGGAAGATAAGGTAGATTATATAGTTCTTGCCTGTAAAGAGTTTGAAAAAGCAACAGCAGAAAAACGCAATAACAGTCCTAAACAAAGCCGTAACCAAATACTGTTCTCAAAAACAATTATTGTTAGACAATGGAACAAAAAAACAAAAAAGGAACTTAACTCAGGATAACACATGTAAAATCCTTCAGTGAAAAGAATGATTTCAAGCAAAATTGTTCTGTGAAATGAAAGAATCAAGTTAAGTTTTTTTGAAGTGCCCTCTTTAAAAAGCATTATATGTTACATAATGTTATGGAACACGTTAGTATTCAATTGGATTCAGGTATTGCAAGGCAGATTGAGAAAACAATGAAAGAGTTTCATTATAGTACTAAAACAGAGTTTATTCGGGAATCAATTAGGGATAAGTTGAAGGCTTTAAATGAAGAAAAAGATAGAGAGAAAACTTTGAATGCTTTGATTAAGTACAAGGGAGTTTTTAAGGGAAAAGGAAAAGCCAAAACTGATGAAGAATGGGTTAAATGGAGAAAAGAGTTTGGTGAAAAACTCGCTAAAGAAATAGAAGAAAAGTATGGGTTAAAAAACTAAAATAATTCTTCTGGCAGTTTAGGTTTTATTATTCCAATTTCCTCAAAATGTTTGTCTCTAGTAACCAAGGTTACCTTATGGTTTCTTGCAATAATTGAATGCAAGACATCAGAAAATGGAAATTTTTTGTTTGTTTTAAGCCAAAAAGAATATGCTTCAATTTCTTCTTCTTTAGAATATTCAACCCAAACAATTATTTCTGCATAATTTGCAAAAACTTCTGTAACTCTTTCTTTTGAATAGTATTCAAGAAGTTCTCTTTCCACTATCTTTGAAACTAAAATAAGCTTTTTTTTCTCAAAGCATTCTTTAAGGAATTGAAAAGCAAACATTCCTAGAGGTTGAAAATTATCTTTTCGGTCTTCAAAATAATCTCTCCAAATACAAGTGTCAAGATAGAATAGAGCCTTCATATAAAAGAAAAAGATTAAACAATTTAAAAATGCTATTTTTTCAGGTTTTCGTCTAGTTTTTCAAGGAATTCTTTTAAGCTGGTTCTTGGAAGCCTGCCGCCTGCAGCAATTGAGTGTCCTCCGCCTTCACAGTCTGAACTCATTGAACTGAAAACTTTTCTTAAGCTTTTGCCTAAATGCAGGCCGTTTTTTACTAACTGCCAGTTGGCTCTGGCAGAAATCTTTATTTGGTTGTCTTCAATGTCACAGACTGCAATAACTGGTTTGTCGTTATTAATTAACCCTGAACTGTAAAGCATTCCTGCAATTATTCCAACAATTCTTTCATTTACTATGCTTTCAGCGTCAAAATAATAAAAGTTTGAAAACTCTTTTACTCCGTGTTCTTTAACAAACTCTATTCCTTCTCTTAAGTTTCTTCTATGCAAGGCAAGCATGGAAACTACCTGCTCGTAAACTTCTCCTCTATCTCCTAGACACAACCTTAAACCTAGTTCTGGTTTACCATTTCTTGCTGTAGCGTTTAAAGCAGTAGTAAATTCTTTAACGTCTTTTAAGATAGAGTTTTGTGGTTCGAAGTTTAATTCAAAGACTTTTCCTATTAGTCTGTTCATGCTGCCGGGAAAACCTTTTTGGCTTAATAATACTAGTAACCAGCTAACCAAGTCTTGTTTTTCTTTTACAGTTAAATCATTGTAGGTTTTCCATTTTTCTTTTTCTTTTAAGTTAATTCCAAGAGAAAGCAGTAAGTTTTTGCTTGCTTCTTCGTTTGCTGTTAAGCCAGGCAAGAATGGGTCGCTTGCAAGAGAAATAAATTGAGTTAAAGGCCTTGAGAGTCTTCCATATAATTTAATGTCTGTTTTTTCAGTTATTTGTTTTAATTTAATGGCTTCTTTTAAGAGTTCAGAGTTAATTGATTCCAGTTGGCTGGTTTTAGTGTCCATCATGTCTCCAAAAGCGCCTAAAACTGCTAGAAAAGTTAAGTCTTTGTTGTCTCCTAGTTCTCTTGCCGCAAAAAAAGTTACGCCTGCACCACTGACTTCATTTGAACCGTTTAATCCATACAGTCCTGGATTCAAGTGCAGTGGATAATCAATTTCCAGTGGTTCGTGGTGGTCTAAGACAATAAAGTTTGTTCCAAATTCTTGAATTAATTGTTTTAATTGCCCTGAACCAAAGTCAGTGAAAACAAATTTTTTGCCTAAAATCTTTATTTCTTGAAAAGTGTCAGAGTATAATTGTTTAATGAATTTTACTTTAACTGTTTTTCCAATTCTTTCAAGGCTTTTTTGCATTATGGCTGCAGCGCATAAACCGTCAGCGTCAGTATGACTAACTATTACTATGTCGTCCCATTCTTTTAGTTTTAAACTAATTTCTTTGGCTTTTTTAATCATGAAAACTTTATTGGGGAAAGGGTTTTTATACGTGTTTTCATAAAGAATTATAAGTGATTTATTGATGGGTTTTCTTGACAAGTTGTTTGGAAGAAAAAAAGAGTCAGTAGTAGAACCAGGCGAAATAGTTACTGTTAGGCTTGAAGGTTTAAAGGATTGGGTGGAAAAAGAAAGCAAGCCTTTAAAGGAAGAAACTTTAAGGAAGGTAAAGTCAAGGTTCTCTGACTTGAATCATAGTTTAAAGGAATTAAATGAGTTAGTTAAAGAAATTGATAAAGTGGACATTAAGCAGGAAGGAAACTTGAGAATGCGGAAAGTAGTAATAACCAGCAAAGAAAACCTTGTAAGACAGTTAACTTCTTTAACTTTGAAATTAAAGCCTCCTAAAACTGATGACTTAAAGGATTTAGAGTCTTATTGTTTGGATTCTGCTGGGTTACTGCAGAAGGAAATTCAAGGCATTGGTAAAACCATTGTTTATACTGGAATGTTGTTAAAGAAAGAGGTTTCTGAAACAGGTAAAGTTGTAAGAAAACTGGATGAAACTTTTAAAGAGTTGAAGAGTTTTTTTGATTCTGGTAAAAAACAAGATTACCTTGAATTGTTTGACTTGGTTTCAGTTTTAAAAAATAAGAATGAGTTAAGTGTTAGCAGTGTTAAAAAAATTAATGTGTTGGATAAAGAGTTGAAAGATTTAGAGAAAGGTTTAGAGAAAAACCTTTCAAGTTTAGAGTCTTTTAAGAAGTCAAAGGATTTTTCAGGTTTAAGTGAGTTAAAAAAAGAGAAAGAGAAATTGAATGAAAACGTTTCAATGGTTGAAAGAAAGGTAACTGACTTGTTGTTGGTTGTAAGAAAACAGTTAGAGAAAATGTTTAAGTTATGTAAAGCTAAACCTTTTTTGGTTGAAAAAAACGAGTTAAAGTTGTTAGAGGAATTGCTGGATTACCCGTTAAAGGCTTTGGAAAGGGATTCTGAAACCATTTACATTAAAGAAATTTTTGAGAAAACCATTAAATTAATTAATGAAAATGAACTGCATTTAAAGGAAAAAGAAGTAGTGAAAAGAGTTGAAGAGTTAAGAAACTTAATTGACGCTGATTCTTTAAAAGATGCTTTCAGTGAGTGGAAAAAGTTAAAACAAGAGTTAAGTTTAGTTGAAGGCAAGGTAAAGGATTCAAGCGTGGTTAAAGAGTTATTGAAGCTTGAAAAACTAGTGGAAAACAATAAAAACGAGATTCAGGTTTTAGGCTTGAAACTGGAAGAATTAAAGAGTTTAAAAGAAAAGAGTTTAGAGGAAGCTAATTTAATTCAGCCAAACCTTGAAGAAAAACTTGAAAAAGCGTTTAACAGGAAAGTTTTGATTAAAGTTTGATTTTTTTTGAGTTAAAGTGTTTGATTACTTTCTTTTTCTTTTAATTCGAGTTTTTTTGGTTTTAACTTTCGTTTTTCTTTTCTTTCTAGTTTCTTCGACTTTTTCAAAACCATTTCTTTCAAATTCTTTTTCAATATTTAAGTCTGGTTGTGCTGCTTTTAATTTTTCGTAAAACAAGCTTGTTTTGACAACGTTTGTACCGTCAGCGTTTATTTGTAAAGGGTAAACGACTTCGCTTACTTTAGTGCCGCGCATTTTTAGTATTCCAATGCTTCTTTCAAACACTCCTTTAACTCTAGTGTGAAACAATAAGATTACTCCGTCTGCAACATATTCTTCTAAACCAAACAATCCTGAACTATCATCTAATTCTCTTTCACTGGTAATAATAGTGGTACAGCCAATAGTTTTAAGCATTTTACCTAAAGACACTATTTTTTTTCTTGCATCTAGTTCTCTTTCAAAAAACAATCTGAATATTACTCCTGGGTCAATTACTAGTCTTTGAGCTTTAATGCTTTTAACAGTGTCTTCAATCATGGTTTTAAGTCTTTCAAAGTCATATAATTCAATGCTTTCAACTCTTAACTTGTCAGAGTCAATTAGTTTTTGAAAGTCCCAGCCAAAGTTTTTAGCTAGTTCAATTAATTCTTGTTCTGATTCCTCTAAACTAATGTAAACTCCTGGTTCGTTAAAAGTTTTAGCTCCTTCAGCAAGAAACTGTAAACACATGCAGGTTTTTCCACTGCCAGGATCCCCGCTTAAAACAACTAAGTTTCCTTTAGGTATTCCGCCATACAATAATTCATCTAATCCAGGAATGCCTGTTTTTGTTCTGTCCACAAAATAATAAAAATAGAAAGTCATTAAAAAGCGTTTGCGTCAAAGCTAAGGCAAGGAATCCGAAGACACCTCAAAGCTACTGCAAGCAGCAACAAACCTAAGTTGCTCCGCAAACACTGTTTTAATAAAAAATATAATTAATAGTTTGATTTTTAAAGGAAACTCTTTTTAGACATAACGTGTTTTTTTTTAATTTTTCTATGGCTTCGCGTAAACACAGTTAATTGTCTTAAAGCAGTTCTTTCACTATCTTATCTATTGTGATGGTTTTTACTTTACAGTTATTGATTATTGTTTCGTGTTCTTTTCCTTTGTAACTTACAATTAATGCTTTTTTTGGCTTGTATTTTTCTATGAATGCACGCAGGCTTCTTTCTATTTTTCCAGCTGAATATAATTTCACTTCAATTGGAATTATTCCATCATTTTTTTGTATGACAAAGTCCACTTCTGCTTTGCTCTTGCTTTTCCAATAGTTTGGTGTAATGCCTGTTTTCTGTATTTCGTTTAAAACATAGTTTTCAAAGGTTTTGCCTTCGTCTACAAGTTCTTTTTGGAAAACCCCAGTTATTGCATTCTTCATTCCAGTATCATTAAAGAAAAGTTTTGGTTGTTTTACTAATTCGATTCCCTTGTTTGTAAAAAACGGTTTAACTCTTGTAATAATATAACTTTTTTCAAGCGCGTTCATATATTTTTTGGTTGTCGGCAGGCTTATTCCAATCTTTTTTGAAATTGAATCATAATTGACTTTCATTCCATTATTTTCTGCAAGGTATTTTGCAAGCTTTTCAAGTGTTTCCTGGTCATCGATTCCAAAACTCATGAAAGTATCTTTTAACAAAGCTGTTGTGAAAAGATTTCTTAGAAGGATTTTTTTGTCTTCAAGTGACTCTGTAAGAACGACTGCAGGGTAACCACCAAAAACAGCGTGCTCCCAAACAAGTCTTTGTAAGATTTCTTCAACTACTGCTTTTTGTTTTTTTGCATTCATGAATTCGGCTAAATTGAAATTGTGAAGTTTAAGAATTCCAACTCTGCCTGTAAGATATGACAGTACGCTTGCTTCAAGCAAAGCTTGTGATGAGGCACTAACCCATAACTTGTAATTGTTGTCTGCCAAGTATTTGAGTTTTATTCCTGTTTCCTTGCCATATTGTGCTTCATCAATAACTGTTGTATTGTTTTTTGACAAGTATTGTTGTTCAAACTTTTTTATGTCACTGTCAAATAAGGCTCTAGCGTTTGGGTCGTCAAGGCTGACGTAATTCATGTTTTTTGCTAAATTCATTTGGTTTTTAAGCAAAGTCGTCTTGCCTGCTTGTCTTGGCCCGACAACAGCCACTATCTTGTAAAGATTGTCAAGTTTTTTGAAATCCTTTTCAGCAATTCTTGGAACAAACATAATATAACTAAACATAAACTAGTATTTAAGTTTATCCCTGCTGTTCTTGAACTTGAGTTAGGTTTTAGCAGGGTTGTCGGTTGTCATTTCTTTTCCAAGGCAATTATTATGCTTCCAGCAATAACTATTATTCCTCCAGCAATAACTATTAATGAGGGAATACCTATTGCAAAAATTAAAGCGTAAACCACTGCAAAGCTTGCTTCATTGATTTTTAAAGCGTTAGCGTAAGCAAACTTTATTTTTGTTAAACCCTTATAAAATAAGATTGTGCCGATGACTGCACTTGAAGTACAACCAACAACAATTAATGATAACTCGTTCAAATTTGGTAAAACGAATTCTACTCCTAACAATAAAATAATTAGTAATGCAAAGAAACCCATTAATGAAGCTCTAACAAAGTTTACTATTACAGGGTTAGCTTTAAGAGTTGCTTTTCTGGCAAAAAGGAAAGCTAAACTATAAAAAAGAGTTCCAAGTACGCCTAAAGCTAGTCCAAGGGAAAGAAAAATTTCTTTATCTAAATTAATTATGAGTGCTCCAATTAAAACCAGTGTGATTCCAACCCATTGAGTTTTTCTTGGAATTTCTTTAAAGAAAAGGAATCCAAAAAGCAAGGCAAATAATACTGTAAACTGAATTATTATTGCTGCTGAAGCTCCGCCTAAAAACTTTATTGAGTACAATGAAAACAAGCTTCCAACAATGTTAAAGAACCCTACAAGAATTAATGACAGTTTAATGGTTTTAAGTTTTTGAATTAATGGCTTGTTTAAAGACTTAAAAGTTATAACCAGTAAAATCAATGCAGCGATAGAAAATCAGTAAAAATTAATTATTTCTGGGCTTAAAGTTTTAACTAGAATGTTTCTTGTAATCCAGAACACGCCAAAGAAAGCAGCTGCTAGAACTACAAGCAAGCTTCCTTCAAAATGTTGTTTATTTAACTTCATTAATCCCACAAGGAAGTAATTAATTCCCAGTTAATTTCTTTTAAAGAGTTAACTATTTTGTTTGCTTTCGAAAAATCGTGTTTTAAAGTAAACTTGTTTGGCACGGCAATAACTTTCATTCCAGCATTAAACCCTGCTTCAACTCCAACTTGAGCGTCTTCTAAAACAAGACAATCTTCTGGTTTAACTTCAAGCTTTCTTGCTGCTTCCAAAAAAATATCTGGCTCTGGCTTGCTTTTCTCTACAAACTGTCCTGAAACAATTACTTGAAAAAAATGCTTTACTTTCAAGAGCTCTAAAACTGTTTGAATGTTTTTTGAAACTCCTGACGAGGCAACAGCTAACTTTAAATTCTTGTTTTCAAGTAATTCAAGCAATTCAATTAACCCTTGCCTTGCTTTTATGCCTTGAATTAGTTTCAAGTAAACCTTGTTTCTTTTTTCAATTAAAACTTTAACGTCTTCGTTTATCTCAAGTTTTTCTTTTAACATTATCCAAGTATCTTTTTCTTTAAGTCCTGGAACATGCGTAACTCCATTTTCATCAAAAACAGGTTTTTTACCATATTCTTTTATTATGGTTTCGTAAGCTTTTGAATGCAAGTCTTCTGCTTCAACCATCGTGCCATCCAAATCAAACAATACTGCTTTAATCATTTTACTTTCTCCAGTAATTTTATTACTTCATCAATAACCCATTTTGGTGTTGATGCACCAGCAGTAACTCCAACAACTTTAACGTTTTCAAACCAGTTATCTTGTAATTCTTTAACGCTTTCAATCCACTTGGTTTCTTTTACTTGAGAGCATAACTCAAACAATCTTTTAGTGTTGCCTGAACTCTTGTCACCAATTACAAGCATTAAATCGCTTTTTTTTGCTATTTCTAGAGCTGAATGCTGGCGCTGGTGTGTTGCATTAC
Source organism: archaeon (assembly GCA_043821385.1). Lineage (GTDB taxonomy): Archaea > Iainarchaeota > Iainarchaeia > Iainarchaeales > JBDRCV01 > JBDRCV01. The sequence continues at coordinate 10,016 of JBDRCV010000092.1, forward strand.
AAATAGTGTTGAATGCTCTGACTTCACGGCCTTTAAAACAAAGTTGTTTTACTATTTCCGCGAAATTATTGTTTGACTGTGTTGTCTGGCTCACTACTCCAATCTTGTTATAGGCAGGCAAAAACAAGTTATTGTTGATTTCTTCATTAGTTGATTTTTTTTCTAATTCTTTTTGGCTTACTTTATTGTTTGATTTATTGAAAATACTGTTTACTTCTGCTGGTTTTTCAATTATTACTGCTTTTACTGCGTTGCCTAGAATTCCTTTAACTTCAGGGTGTTCTTTTTCTCCAACAATAACCACTAAATAACCTTTCTCGTTTAAGCTTTTAGCTTTATCTTGAACCATTTTCACGAAAGGACAAGTAGCGTCAATTATTTTAAGGTTTTTTTGTTTTGCCTGCAAGTAAACTTCTGGTGCAACACCGTGAGCTCTAATGATTACAACAGTGTTTTCAGGAATTTCTTTAATGGTTTTAACTACTATTGCTCCTTTTTCTTCAAGTTTTTTGATTACCAGATTGTTGTGAATTAACGGGCCTAAAAGGTAAACTTTGTCTTTGTTGAAAACAGTTTTAACTAAGTTTAAAGAACGCTGGACTCCAAAACAAAAACCAGAGTTTTCTGCCAACAAAATCTTTAACATAAAACTAACTACCTCAATCGTTATTAAAAAATTACCTTTTCTCGTTCATTTTGGCATAGAATTCCCTGTGTTAACAACAAGATATTTTTTGTTTTTTGGCAATGAATTTTTTAACTGTAACATCAAAGCTAAACCCGCTATTCCTACTGAATTGCAGGTAATACCCTGCTTTTCAGCTAACTTCATTGCTTTGGACAGATAACTCTCTTTCAGTAAGTGAACGTCTGATTTTTTACCACAAAAACCTTCAGAGCGATAAAGTCTAATCCACTGTGTTAAATTAGGTGAATAAAGACCGCTTAGATCAGTTTTATGGAAAAAAGCAGAATAATGTAACAATTTAAAATAATTCGTTATTTGTTGAGAATAAAGTTGATCTGTCTTAGCCTTAGGAATGTAGCCAATGAAATTACAGTTTCTTAGAGTCTTTACGTTGCCTTTAAACCTTGGATCGTGTTTTAGAGAAGAAACTTCTTTTCTGCTAATGTTTAGAATGTTTTCATACAAGATGCCAGTACCGAAAGGAATAAAGCAATAGTCTGGAGAAGAATTAATTATTTCATAAGCCATTGAATCGAAATGTCTTGTGGCCGGGTTTAAAGAAGCATTAGTTGTTATGTCAAAACCGTTAGGGTTTTTTTGTTAAAAAAAGAACTTCTTTCCAGTTAAAGAGTTTTTTTCCTAAATTAATTCTAAAAATCTTACAGCCAATCTTTTTCAAATAATTTAGCATTTTTTTATTTAAGTTAGTGTCAACCAAAACTCTTAATTTGGGCAAGCCATACTTTTTTAACATTGTTTGAACAGCAACTGCCGCACTCCCAGAACTAATTAAAGATAGTTCAGGCAAAGGGCCTGAAAGCAAGCCTTTTTTTTTTGAAATCAAAAAATTACGGTAAGTTTTAACTATCTCCCAAGCCATTCTGTCCTTGTGAGTGCCTGTATGATTAACACTTTCGTCCTTTAACCAAACATTAGAGAAACCAGGAACATCAATTTTAAAAGTTGGGGTAGCAGGAAACTTTGGGTTGTCTGGAGGAAAATCTGGTTTAAAAGGATAACTTTCAGAAGGAACCTTAATTGATTTCAAGATTTTTTCTTCTCTAGCTGAAAGCATATAAAAAATATAGTAAAGGTTATTAAAAGAATAATCAAAAAAATCTTGAATTATGACAATAAGCGTAAATTCTGGTGGCATTTAACGAATCAATATAAAGGTTTATGTTGCCTTATTTATGGGAGGGATTCTATTGAAAAGATTGTCAATTTTAGGTTCGACTGGAAGCATTGGCACGCAGACTTTAGATGTAATAAAACAGCATTCAGGAAAGTTTGAAGTTCAAGCTTTAAGTGCTGGAAGAAACCTTGACTTGATTGTAAAACAAGTTCAAGAGTTTAAACCAAAACTGGTTTCAATTGTATCACAAGATAATGCAGAAAAGTTAAAAGAAATGATTTCAGGCAAAACTGAAGTAACTTTTGGAGAAAAAGGCTTGAATGAAGTAGCAACCTTTAATGATTCTGACACTATTGTTACTGCAATTGTCGGGCACGTTGGATTAAAACCTACAATGAATGCAATTAATGCAGGAAAAAACATTGCTTTAGCTAACAAGGAAACCCTGGTTTGTGCTGGAGAAATAGTTATGAAAGCAGTGAAAGAGAAAGGAATTAATTTAATGCCAGTTGATTCAGAACACTCTGCTTTATTCCAGTGTTTGAATGGAGAGAGAAGGCAGGATGTTAACAAAATGATTATCACTTGTTCTGGTGGTAGTTTTAGAGGCAAGAAAAAAGCTGAACTCGAAAATGTTACAGTAGAACAAGCTTTAAACCATCCTAACTGGAGTATGGGTGGAAAGATTACAATTGATTCTGCTAGTTTAATGAATAAGGGTTTAGAGGTAATTGAAGCTAAATGGTTGTATGATTTAGAAGTAGAACAAATTCAAGCAGTAGTTCACCCGCAGTCAATTATTCATTCAATGGTTGAATTCAAGGACGGAAGTGTTATGGCACAGTTAGGACAGCATGACATGAGAATAATGATTCAGTATGCTTTAAGTTTTCCTGAAAGACTGCCAATAAACATTCCAAAACTTGATTTCGTGAAATTAAAAGAATTAACTTTCTTTGAACCAGACTTGGAAACCTTTCCTTGCTTAAAGTATGCTTTTGATTCCTTGAAAGTTGGCGGAAGCATGCCTGCGGCAATTAATGCGGCAAACGAGATTGCAGTCAAGCATTTTTTGCAAGGCAAAATAAAGTTTATGCAGATTCCTGAAACAGTTAAGCAGGTAATGGATACTCATACAGTTGTAAAGAATCCTTCACTTGAAGACATTCTTGAAGTAAATGAAAGAGTTTCAAAAGAAACAGAAAAGTTTTTGGTGGGAGAATGAAGTTTGATTTAATTAAAGTTGGTTTTGGTTATGATTCCCACAGGTTTTTGACTAAAGAAGAGTTAGAGAAAACTAAAGGCGGAGCAATTGACACTGGAACAGATTATTTGGATGCGAACAAACCGTTAATTATTGGAGGGGTAAGAATTGAAGGTTTTCCGCCATTTAAGGCTAGAAGTGATGGGGATGTTTTAATTCACGCTGTAATGAATGCCGTGCTTTCAGCTTTAGGAGATGACAAAACAAGAGATATTGGAACTGTTTTTCCAAACACTGACAAAGCAAATACTAATTTGTCAGGCAAAGACATGCTTTTGAAGACAAAAGAATTGCTTGAAGAAAAAGGTTTTGTTGTAACAGAATTAAAGTTAATGAAGAAAGGCAGCCCAAAGTTTGATTTAGGGAAAGCAAAAGAAAATATTGCTTCTGTTTTGGGGATTGAAAAGGAAAGCATTTTAATTCAAGGAACTACTGGCGAAGAATTGGATGATGTTGGCAGAGGATTAGGAGTGGAAGTTTTTGGAATTTGTGTTTTAATGAAAGAAAAACTAATTGAAAAATTGAATGAGTTGGTAAAGTAATGCAGTTAAAGTCTTATGCTAAGAATAACTTGGTTTTAGGTTTAGGGGAAAAAATGTCTGGTGGAAAAAATGAACACTTTTATATTATTAATGAAATTGATTGGCATGATAATGTTACAGTTGAAGAATTAAATGAAAACAAAATTTTAATTGAGTGCAATGTTTCTGGCGTGCCTTTGGATGAAAAAAACTTGTGCTGGAAGGCAGTTGAATTAATGCAGAAAGAATTAGGAGAACAAAGGGGCGTGAAAATAGTTTTAGAAAAACAAATTCCTGCCGCTGGCGGTTTAGGTGGTGGCTCGAGTAATGCGGCAACAGTAATTAAAGCTTTAAACAAGTTATGGGGTTTAGGTTTAAGCGAACAAAAGTTAATTGAGTTAGTTAACCCGGTTCTTGGAACTGATGCAAGTTTTTTTATTAAAGGAGGAATATGTTACCAAAGCAAGTTTGGTTTTCCTGTTGAACGAATTAAAACAAGCTTACAGTTAAACTTTGTTTTTGCAGTGCCAAAAGTTGTTGTGCCGGAAAACAAGACTCGGAAAGCATTTCAATATTTAGATTTAAAAAAAGCAAGCCAAAAACCGCCTGTAAAAGAATGCATTAAAGCATTAGAAGAAAACGATTTTTATGGAATAGCAAAAAACTTGTATAATGTGTTCCTGTTTTCTTTGCTGCCTGAATTCAGTAAGTGTTTTAACTTGATTAATGAAATGAAAGAACTTGGATGTGAGAATGCAATTGTTTGCGGTTCAGGACCCACTGTTTTTGGTTTAACTGAAAGCGAGAGTAAAGCAAAGGAAATTGCAAAACAGTTGGAAAAAGATAATGAGAGAGTGTTTACTGCTAAAAGTAGGGTGGTTGAATGAGTAACTTTGTTGTAATTGTTGCTGGAGGAAAAGGTAAGAGAATGAAGGCAGATAAAAACAAGTGTTTTCTTGACTTAATGGGGAAAGAAGTTTTGGCTTGGACTACTGAAGTTTTTGAAAAACTAAATTTTATTGATGGAATAGTTTTTTCAATGGGCAGTGAAGAAGAAGAAAGAGAAGTAATGAGTTTAGCTAAAAAGCATGGTTTTAAGAAAATTTTAAAAGCAGTTACTGGTGTGCCGACAAGGCAAGCAGGAGTTTATGCCGGAATCAAGGCACTTGAAGAATTCAAGGTTAAAGATGAAGACGTTGTTTTGGTGCATAATGGAGCTAATCCTTTTATTCAGGAAGGAGAAATAGAACAATTAATTAAAGCTTTAGATGATTTTGATGGAAGTGTTTGTGCTTTTCCAGTTAAAGACACTACAAGGCAAGTTGACGAGAACAAGGTTAGTTTGGGGGTAATTGACAGAAGCAAGTTATGGTTAATGCAGACTCCTCAATGTGTCAGGTTTGGAATGGCTGTAAAGGCTTTCAGGAAAGCTAGAGCTGATGGTTTTACTGGCACTGATGACGTGCAGTTAGTTGAAAGAATTGGCGGTAAAGTGAAAATAGTTGAATGTTCTTATGAAAACATTAAGATTACAACGCCGGAAGACTTAATGTTAGCTGAAAAGATTTTGGAGAAAAGGTTAGCGTTTCATGACGTTTAATTGAAGGTTTAAAAGATGACTGAAAGTGAAATGAATGCAATGGTTTATTTTTCAGCGAATGACGTGAGATTTGAAAGAATTCCAGTGCCAGAAATAAATGACTTTGAAGTTTTAATTAAAGTAAAATACTGTGGGTTATGCCAGTCTGATGTGAAAAAAATTGTTTCTAATGCTCGCAAACCACCAAGAGTTTTTGGTCACGAGTTTTCTGGAGTAATTGAAAAAGTCGGAAAAAGTGTTTCTGGTTGGAAGAAAGGAGACAAAGTTATAGCTTATCATCATATTCCTTGTTTTAAGTGTTATTATTGTTTGGATGAACGTTACTCTCAATGTGAGACTTACAGGAAAGTTGGCACGACAGCAGGTTTTGAAGCTGATGGGGGAGGGTTTGCAGAGTTTGTTAAATTAGAAAAACACGTTGTTGAAAACGGGTTGTTTAAGATTCCGGAAAACGTTGATTTTAAACTTGCGACAATGGTTGAACCAGTTAATTGTTGTCTTGCAGGAATAATAAAACTTGACTTGAAGTTTGGTGACAAAGTAGCAATTTTAGGGCAGGGACAAATTGGGTTGATTTTGGGAAAGTTAGCTTCGGCGAGTGGAGCAGAAGTCACTGGATTTGATTTAATTAGTGAAAGGCTTTTGAAGTCAAAGGAATTTGGAGTTGAACACACTTTAAATGCTGGAGACAAAGAATTGAAAGAAAAAGTTAATGCTTTAACTAATGGCATTGGTTTTGATAAAGTAA
>JBDRCV010000093.1:0-5123 GCA_043821385.1 archaeon
TTCTGGAGTTGAATGCAAAACTTTTGTAATTCACGCCCCGGGGCACTTTCCTGAAGAAAAGGTTATAGAAGAGCAGTTGCTTGTTTTAAGCGAGTTATCTTCTTTTGTAAAAGAGATTGGTTGTATTCTGCTTTTAGAGAATGGGGGAGAAGAAACTTCTTTAATTAAAGAAGTTTTTAGTAAAATTAATAATGCTGGTTTTTGTTTGGATACTGGTCATGCTAACTTGTTTCCTGATGGCAGTCATTCAATTGAATTAATTGAGGCTTTTTCTGGTAAGTTAAAGCACTTGCATTTACATGACAATACTGGTAATCCTTTAAGTTCTTATGATTTTGGTTTTGATTTGCATTTGCCTCCAACTCTTGGAAACGTTAATTTTAAAGAAATTTTTGCAAAACTAAAAGAAGTCAATTATTCAGGCAACTTTACTCTTGAATTGTTTCACCAAATGCTTTTTTTTCGAGAGCATTGGAGAAAGTTTGGTTTGGGTAGAGTGAGAGAACTTTTAATATAAGTTTTGCTTCACACAACCTTCTTAAATGCTTTTCGTTGAATAATTTTCTTATTAATTATTTAATTATGTTTGATTGGGGGGTTTTCATTTGAGGAATGTTGTTAAGAGTGTTGTTCAAAGGCATAAGACTGCTAAAGTTAAAAAAACTGTTTCTAGTGATAAGGATGAAGAGTTAGTTAAACTCTTGAATTCAACTCAGGCAAGAATTCGTGTCGTTGGAGTTGGTGGTGGTGGAGGCAATAGCATTCACCGAATGAATGAAATTGGAATTGAAGGAGCAGAAACTTATGCTTTGAATACTGATGCTCAAGCACTTTTATCAATTAACGCTGACAGAAAAATTTTAATTGGAAAGAAAACTACTCGTGGTTTGGGTGCTGGCTCTGACCCTCAGTTAGGTGAAGCGGCAGCAAAAGAATCATCTGACGAAGTTAACTCGTTGTTAGATGACGCTGATTTAGTTTTTGTGACTTGTGGTTTGGGCGGCGGCACTGGTTCTGGTGCTTTGCCTGTTATTGCTCAAATGGCAAAAGATCTTGGAGCGTTAACTGTTGGGGTTGTAACTTTACCTTTTACTGTTGAAGGCAAGAAAAGAATGGAGAATGCTTTAGAAGGTCTTGCTAGGCTTAAAAAGCATGCTGACACTATAATTGTTATTCCTAATGACAAGATTTTAGAGATTGTTCCTGATTTGCCTGTTAGTGCGGCTTTCAAGGTTGCAGACGAAGTTTTAAGTAATGCGGTTAAAGGTATAACTGAACTTGTAACTAAGCCTGGTTTAATTAACTTGGATTTTGCTGACTTGAGAACTGTTTTGTCTAAAGGCGGAGCGGCAATGATTGGTTTAGGTGAAAGTAAGTCTGAAAAGGCTGCAGAGTCTAGGGCTTTAGAGGCAGTTGAAAACGCTTTAACTAGTCCTTTGCTTGACGTTGACATTTCTAATGCTAATAAGGCTTTAGTTAATGTTGTTGGCGGAGTTGACATGACTTTAAGGGAAGCTGAAATGATTGTTGAAGCTGTTGCTTCAAAAATTCATCCTGACGCTCACATTATTTGGGGTGCAATGATTGATGAAGAATTGCCTAAAGCGAGAGTGCAGGCAATGGTTGTTATTGCTGGAGGAAAGTTTCCTTACTTGGATGTTGTAAAAGAGTTTGATGGAAAAGAACCAGTGGATTTAGGAATTGATTACACTGGGTAACAGGCAATATGAAGAAAGGGGATAAAACACCCCTTTTTAATGTTTTCTTTTTTATAATTCTTTTAATTAACACTTATTGTGATTTATGGTTAAGTGATTTTTAATGAATTTAAATTTAAGAGAAAGAATTAGTTCTTTTTATTTTTCCTCTAAAAGGATTTTCACTGTCAGTAACAAGCCTTCAAGGCAAGAGTATATTGTAATGGCGAAAGTTACTGGTTTGGGAATAATCATTATTGGAGTAATTGGATTTGTTGTTACATTGATTTTTAAGTTAATTGGAATTTAAGTTGAATGTTATTTAAAGTTTAGTTGAAATGTTTTTTGAAATTTGAAGGTTAGGTGAAGTAATTGATTTACACTATTAAGACGACTGTAGGACAAGAAAACTTGATTGTTGACATTATTGCCAACAAAGTTAGAACTGAAGAGTTAAACGTTTACTCTATTACTATAATGGCTGGACTTAAAGGTTATATTTTGATTGAAGCAGACAATGAGTTAACTGTCAGGAGAGGAATAATGAACGTTCCGCATGTTAAAGGAAAAGGAGTCATCAGTAAGCCGATTCCAATCACTGAATTATCTGAAATGCTTGAAGCTAAACCTTTAATGAAGTCAATTAATGAAGGCATGCACGTTGAATTAATTTCAGGGCCGTTTAAGGGAGCTAAAGCAATAGTTAAAAGAGTTAATGCTGCAAAAGAAGAAGTAACAGTTGAATTAACTGAAGCGGCAGTTAAAATTCCTGTAACAATTAAAGCTGAACACATTAAAACTATAAATTAAATTTTTTTAGGAAAGTGATTTGTTATGAGTGAAATAAGTGTTTTAATTGAAGGCGGTAAAGCCAGTCCTGCTGCACCTTTAGGGCCAGCTTTAGGGCCAATGGGAGTAGATATTGGAAGAGTTGTAGCAGAAATTAATTCTAAAACAAAAGATTTTGCTGGCATGAAAGTTCCGGTAAAAGTATTAGTTGACAATGCAACTAAAGGCTTTAAAATAGAAGTTGGCTCGCCTCCAGTCAGTGCGTTAATTAAAAAAGAATTAAACTTAAAGATAGCGGCAAAAAACCCTAAAGAAGAAGTCGTAGGCAACCTTTCAATCGAACAAGTTAAGAAGATTGCTGAAATGAAGTTAGATAACTTGAATTCTTACACTTTAAAGTCTGCAGTCAAAGAAATTGTTGGAGCTTGTGATTCAATGGGCGTAACAATTGAAGGCAAGAAAGCAAGAGACATGCAGAAAGAATTAAAAGCAGGCAAGTTTGACTCGAAATTAAATTAATTTAAAAACCTTTTCTTAGCTATTTACTATATCATTTAACGGTTTTTTCCGTAAGTACTACGTTAGCGGTATTCCGTCGCGAAGTGACAGAACATCGCCGCTGAATGTTTTCGGTGTGTAGGAGGGTATTTTAATTGAACAAGCAAGTTTTTGAAATCGCTTTAGAGAAGGCTTTAAAACAGTCAAAGAAAAGAAATTTTGACCAGTCTGTTGAGTTAGCCATTAATTTTAAGGGACTTGACTTTAAGAAGCCTGTTAACAGGGTTGAAGTAGAGTTAACTTTACCTACTCCTGTTGAAAAGCCTGTTAAAACCATTGTTTTCGTGCAAGACAAGGGTTTTGCTTCTGAACTTAAAGGCAGTGTTGACAGAATAGTGTTAGAAGACGAGGTTTCAAAGCTTTCAAAAAAGGATGCAAGAAAGCTTGCAAGAGAGTTTACTATTTTTCTTGCTGAAGGCGCGGTAATGGTTGCAGTTGGAAAATACTTGGGACAAATTTTAAGCCCTCAAGGTAAAATGCCTAAGCCAGTGCCAGCAAACATTAAAGCTGTTCAGGTAATGATTAATTCTTTGAAAAACATTTCAAAGGTTTCAAATAAGAAAGGCAAGTTTATGCCTGTCGTTCACGTTTTAATTGGAAAGCAGTCAATGGAGTTAGCAAAGCTTGCAGTCAATGGAGCTGCAGTTTATGCGGCTGTTGAAGGAAAGCTTGCTGGAGGCAAACAAAACATTAAATCTGTTTTTGTTAAAACTACTATGGGGCCGAGTATTGAAGTCAAAGAAGAAGAGAGTGGTAAAAAATGACTTCTCACTCTAAACCTTGGAAGATTGCTCAAGCAAAAGAGTTAAAAGAATTAATTGAAAAATTTCCTGTTGTTGCGGTAGTGGACTTGAATGCTTTTCCAGCTGACTTGTTTCAAGTGATTAGAAAAAAGTTAAACAAGGAAGTTGTTATAAGGGTTTCAAAAAAGAGAGTTATTCTTAAAGTTTTACAAGAGTCAAAAGTTAAAGACAAGTTGAATGAATTTGTTTCTGGTTCAACTGCTTTAATTTTCACTAACTTGAATCCTTTTGAATTGTTTTCTTTAATTAAAAAAAATAAAGGCAATACTGCTGCTAAAGCAGGCTTTATTGCTAAAAATGATATAATTATTCCTGCTGGTGACACTGGTTTGCCTCCGGGTCCTGCTTTAAGTGATTTAAAGAAAGCGGGGTTAAAAGTTAAAATTCAGGGTGCAACCATCGAGATTGCAGAAGATAAAGTTGTAACAAAGGCTGGAGAACCAGTTTCAGTTGATGTTGCGAATGTTTTAACAAAACTTGACATTAAACCAGTTGAAGTTTTCATGGATGTTAAAGTAGTTTTAGAAAAAGATGAAATCTTTAAATCAGAGGTTTTAAACATTGATTCAGAGCAAGTGTTTAATGACTTTGTTTCAGCAGCTCAAAATGCTTTAAACTTGGCAGTTGAAGTCTCTTACTTTACATCTCAAACAACTCCAATATTGATTTCAAAGGCAGTAAACAATGCCAGAAACCTGGCAGTTAATGCTGGAATCTACACTAAAGAATCAATTGAATTGTTTCTAAGTAAAGGCAACTCTCAAGCTCTAGCATTAAAAGTTTTAATTAAAGAACCAGAAAAAGCAGAGCCAAAAGAGAAAGCAGAAGAAAAACCTGTTGAAGAAAAACCAGTGGAACAGGAAGAAAAACAGGAGTAATTAAGCTTATTTTTTAATAAATTAAGGGAGGTAATGTAAATGGAATACGTTTATTCAAGTCTTTTATTGCATTCAGCAAAAAAAGAGGTAACAGAGGATTCAGTTAAAAAAGTTGTTGAGGCAGCAGGATTAACTGCTGACACTGCAAAAATTAAAGCTTTGGTCGCTTCACTAAAAGATGTAAACATTGATGAAGCTATAGCTAAAAGTGTTGTGGCTCCAGTAGCAGCAGCTCCAGCAGCTAGCACTGAAAAGAAGGAAGAAAAACCACAAGTTGATGAAAAGAAATCTGAAGAAGAAGCTTCAGCTGGTTTAGGCGCTTTATTTGGTTAAAGCCCTCCTTTACTTTTTTTATTCTTTTAAAAGCGTTAGTTATATAAATCGTTAAACCTTTAATA
>JBDRCV010000094.1:0-2025 GCA_043821385.1 archaeon
TTAAAAAGATTCAAGTCAATCAAAAACATTGTTAATGCCAAGAGTTCAGAGTTAAAAGAAGTAGAAAACCTTGGGCCAAAGAAAACGAAAGAAATAAAAAGAATTTTGGGGAAAGAATACAAATCCTAAAAAACCACCGGATTAAAAAAGTTTTTGCAATTTAAAGATAATATGATTAATGATTTTGGAGGCTCTCAACCAACCCCTCTAATTATTCAAATGTTATCAAAAGAATGGCCTTTAACAGCAAAACAAATATTCTTAAGATTAAATAAAATCAGGGAAAAAAAAGTATCTTATCAAGCAGTACACAAACTATTAATACAACTTGCTGAAAAAAAAGTAATAGAAAAAAATAATACTCTTTTTTCTTTAAACAAAGAATGGATTAAAAAAACAAGAAACTTTGCCAATCAATTAGAAGTAGCTTATAAAAGTAATACAAAGTTTTTTGATGGAGACGTAAGTCAAGGAAATACTAAAATAATTAGTTTTGAGAGTTTATTAAAATTTGATGATTTTTTGTTTAAGATTTTAGAAGATAAAAGAACAGCGTGCTGCATGTCTTACTGGGAACACTTGCGTTGGCCAATGCATTATGCAAGACAAGCATGTGATTATTTCAAACAATTTGAACACCTTAAAAATTTTTACATGTTATGCTCAAACAATACCGCATTAGACAAGTGGTGTGCATCAACTTATAGGAACTTAGGTTGTAAAATCAAAACTAACGTAAAAATAATTAACCACTCTGACTTTCTTGCTTTTGATGACTACTTTATTCAAATAACGTATGACAAAGAATTTAGAAACGAGATTAACAATTTTTACAAGGAAGCAAAAAGTTTCAGTAAATTCAAAATAACAAAATTTATTGACAGAGTTTTAGAAAAACAATTTGATATTCGGGTTTTAGTTACAATTGACGAAAAAATCACAAACAGAGTAATTGACTTCGTCAAAAGCCAATTTTAAAAGCGAAAGTTTTTATATTAGTTTGAATGAAAAAAGTCTTTGACAAAACATTTAAAAAGCAGTTTAAACACAGTTTTTAATGAAAAGAATTATTTTTTGTGAGTTGAGGTCGGGCTTTAAAGGGGAACTTTATGGGTTTCAGCTCACACTATTTCTCTCTTTCAATTAAGATGAATCCAAAATCGCATTCAAAGTTTACTTCCTTACCTTTCATTAAGTTTTTTTCTATATAACCATTTAATTCTTCTTTTGTTTCAACTATTTGTTTATCTGTTGCTTCAAAAAACAAACTACTTATTTTAATCATGTCTTGAATTGAAGGAATCCTGTAAGAACAAGTGTCAACAAATAATTTTGGTTTAAAGCCAGCTTTCTTTAGTCTTTCAGCAAAATTTCCTGCGGGACCATTTGGTTCAGGAGTTTTTTTGACTATTGGATAAAGGCTTTTAAGAAACTTAAAGTATTGGTTGCTTCCAGAATTCATTACAATAACAAGTTTTCCACCCGGATTCAAGCAATCAAACATTTTTTTTACCACACTAACTTTTTCTTTAACGTCAAAATATTCAAGCAAGTAAGAAGCAAGAATTAAATCAAATTTTTCTTTTAATTTTACTTTACCCCAATCGCCTTTAATTAATCTTGCACTAGGAACCTTTTTTTTAGTTAAATCAAGCATGGTTTTACAAGTATCTAATCCAGTAACACTTCCAACTTTTTTTGAAATAATTGAAGTAACAACTCCATTACCACAACCAACGTCAAGAAAACTATGATTTTTTGAAGGGTTTGTTATCTCAATAAATTTTCTAGCTATAACTTCTTTTTCATTAGAAAAAGATGTAAGTAAGTCAAGCCTGTCAACAAACTTTTTCTGTCCAAGCACTGAAAAATCACTTCCCATTAAACCACCAAAAACAGTTAATAAAAAAAGGGAAAAGAAGGTTTAAAAAATAAACCTTCAATTAAGGGTAACTTCTTGTTGGCGTGCGAGGGAAAGGAATAGTGTCTTTAACGTTTTCTAGTTTACACAACCACCATAAAAGT
>JBDRCV010000095.1:0-4439 GCA_043821385.1 archaeon
ACTCGTAAACAAGTTATCAACACAAACAACTTTCTCGCCCTTCTCTAACAAGAACTCGCATAAATGACTGCCAATAAAACCAGCACCACCAGTAACAATAATGGTTTTCATTCAAAAGTTATTGGAAATTCACTTTAAAAAAAGGAATGTTTAACTCAAAAACCTTTATCTTTCAAGAAAGCTTTCAGAGAACGATCGTATTTAGCTTCACCTTCTTTTGAAAAATAACAAGCCGGAAGAGCATTACTTTTAACATGATAAGCAATGCACTCACAACAAACGCCTTTTCTAGGACAACCAGGATAAGAACAATTACAGTTTTCATTTAAATTTCTTTTTTTATTGCATTCCATTAACTTTCACCTTTCTCTAATAACAAGTCACTGTAAGAAATCCAACCTTTTGAAGCACTCACTTTAACCTTTCTGAGCACTCGCTTTGCTCGCTTTCGAAAGATTAGCGAAAAGTAAAATCGCTTCGCTTTCAAAACGTTGACAAAAAAACACACTAACATAAACCTGTTTCATTTTACTCAACAGATTATTGCACGGGACAGGATTCGAACCTGTGGAGGCACTAAGCCACCAGATTACTCAGACTTGCTTTTGGTTAAGCTTTCGAAAGCGAAACAAAGTGAAGCGCTTCGAAAGGTTAGTTTCTTTGGTTGAGCTTTCTTTTCAAAGAAAGGTCACTTGAGTCTGGCCCGTTTGACCACTTCGGTACCCGTGCATTAAACTAAGAGATTAATGAACGGTTAATATAAAAAGTTTAACGCTTTGAAGCAAAAGATAGATTAAGCTTGTTTTGGAATTATTCTTTGAAGATTTTGGATGACAGAGTTAAACTTGTTTTTCTTTAATTTACAAAGCTTTTTTAACACAATTTTCTTGTCTACAGTGAAAAGCCTAAAAGGCTTCACTTTACTTTTGAAGTGGAGTTTTCCTTCAATTACGTCATTGTCAGTAATGTTAATTGAATGTAATTCTTTTTTAGGATTAGTTGTAATCAAACAACAAATAATGTCACTGAAAAAATTGTTAAAAGAATTACTTGAAAGAATTAATGCGGGACGTTTTTTAGAATTAGATAAATCAGAGTAAGGAAAAGGCATTAAAATAATGTTTCCTTGTTTAAAGATTATTCCAGACGTCATCACCCTTGTAACCCCAGTCTTTTTTTAATGATTTTTCAGATGCAATAAAAGTTTCAATGCCTTTCGAAAGAAACTTGTCTTTAAGCAAAACTTCAGCTTTAACTAAAGTAACTTTTTGCCCTCTCTCAACTAACAACAATTTTGAACCCTTTGAAACTTGCATGCGTTCCCTAACGTTTTTAGGCAAAACAATTTGGCCTCTTTCACTTACAGTAACAATCTCAACTTCACTCATAAAACCACTACAAAAATAATAAAAAGAACAAAATTTAAATAAGTACGTTTGAACTTACAAGTAAGATTAAGTAAAAAGTTTAACGCTTTGGTTTTTACCCGTTATTTTAACCTTTTATTCTTTACTTGTTTCATGAAAGCTTTAAAGCAAAATTTAATGAAATATTCTTCTCTTTTTGTTTCAACTGACTTAATTAAAGTTTTAAAGTAATCTGAAGTGTCTTTAGAAATGTTAAGTAAAGGGTAACCGGCATCTTGAAGAATTTTGTTAAACAATAACCTGCAAATTCTTTTGTTTCCATCCTTGAAAGGATGAATTAAGTATACTTTTAAGTGAACTAAAGCAGCTAACTCTAATGGATGAACTTTGTTGTTTTCTTTAAACCATTCAAAGAATCTCTTGTACTCTGTTTTAATTTTTTGCGGTGAAGGCGGTCGATAATTTATTTCCTTTGACTGGAAAGTTAAAGGATCAAACTTGGCAATGATTCTTTGATCATCTCTTAATTGCCCGGGGCTTTTATCTTCAAAAGAAGTCATAATAATTCCATGCAACCGTAAAACATCTTTCTCAGTTAACTTGATTTCAGGCAAAAAGTTTAATCCAGTAATCATTGCACTAGAAATAACAATTTTCTTGTTTAAAGTAAACTCGCTTTTCTTTTTTTTCAGAATAGTAAAAGCTGTTTGAACGTCAGAAAAATCAACGTCCACGCCCTCAGTCCTTAAAGTAGTATAAACAAAATCCAAAACCAGTTTCTTGTTAAAAACAGCCTTTTTTTTATCAGATAACTTGTTAAATCTAGCCAAAAAATTATCTTTAATTCTTTCAACTTCACTTAACTCTTTTTTTGAAAGAAAAGAAAAACTGTAATTACTTAAGCGTTTATCGTAAAGAGAACCTAAAACTTCTTCCATTTTTTCTTCTAATAATTTTTCTTTCTTTTTTAGTTCTTCTTTCAAAGGACTTTTTTTACCTAAGTAAATTGAAACTTTTTTCCACTTGTTTTTTCCAAGTTTAATATTTTTTTCTAAGTAAAAATAAGTCGTTCCACTACTTTTTCTTTCAATCAAATTAGCCATACCAATTACCACCACCAAAACAAATAAAAAAGGTGGTGATAATTTGTCACCACTTAAATTAAATTAATTGGTGGTGACAAAAAAGATGATGGTGGATTAAACTTGTTTTAAAATTACTCTTTGAAGGTTTTTAATAACTTTATTGAACTTGTTTTTCTTTAGTTTGCAGAGTTTTTTAGAACAATTTTTTGGATTCTCTGATAAAACTAAAGCAAGGCGTTTCATTGAATTAAATAACAAAAAAACACTCTTACCTGTTATCTCCATTGCCTTGCAGGCTTTTTCTTTCATGCCTTGAATAAAGTTTTGAAATGTTTTTTTCAGCAACAGAATTAAAATCTAAACCAAGCTTTGAACACAATTGACTCAAATACCAGATAACGTCACCTAATTCTTTTTCTATTTCCTTCCTGTTTTCTTCATTCAAGTCACCATCAAAATCACGGTAAACTTTTTTTATTTTACCAGCAACTTCTCCGGCTTCACTGCATAACCCTAAAACATAGTAAACTAAATTACTGTCCTTGACAACAGTGCCTAAATCAGTTTTCTTGCTTTTTTCCTGATACTCATTAAAATTCATTAAAATCACTGAAAATTGTTAAATTAGTTAACCTTTAACATTTAGGCAGAAAGCATATTTAAATTTACTGGCCAAACAAGTTTTGGTTTTGCTTGAAGTTTCAGCCAGCACCACCACCGCCTCCACCGCCTCCACCCCCTCCTCCGCCGCCACTGAATCCTGAAGCGCCAGAGCTAGCCATAGCAGAACTAAAAGCACTTGAAAAACTGTTAGAAAAGCTTGCCATTGAAACAAAGGAAACGTTTCCGGAAACAACAAAAGAACTTGAATGAAAACTAGTTTCATCTTTGAAAACAAATTTCATGGCTTTTTCAACTGCTTTTCCTTCACCTAAAACTACTGCGTAAACCAAGTATTGTTCCCATAAAATTATTGCTGTAGGGAGTTTTTCTGAAAGCCTTGAAAAGTCATGCAAGTATTTCTTGAAATTAGTCCATTTCTTGAAAGCTAGAACTCCTTTTTTTGTTCTATTATTTAAGATTTGAGGAAAAAAAACTGCCAGCATAAACCCAAAAACTGGAATTAAAAACAAGCTTCCCGGACTTAAAAAGAAAAAAATTAAAGTGTTTAAGATTGTTAGAATTGCATAATACTTAACACCAGTTTTTTTGCTGTCAAACTTTTCAACAACATATTCTTTTTTAACTGCTTTCTGCCAGTCTTTAAGCCAAGCAGCAGACAAAAAACGGTTGTTTGACAAATAATTTCTAATGTCTTCAATAAAAGCAATGTTTGGTGTTGACTCTTTCTTTTTCCTAAAAATATATTTATCCCAAAAACCTTGAGGGTCTGCTCGAGCAATTTTGTCAATTAAATCAAGTAACAGTTTCTGGCTTTCAGTTAAACCAGTTTTAGTTCTGTTAATAACTCGAATCAAAAACTTTTCTTTACTGCCAACTTTCAAGCACTCAATTTTTAGTTTCTTTTTTAAGGCAAGAAAAAGAATTTCAGGAGCAATTAACGCAGGCGCAGGCATTTTAGACCACTTGTTTAAAAGTAAACCAACAACAGCTGGAGAATATTTTCCAGGCAACTCTCGCTCGTACTCACCAAAATAATTTACTGTTGGTTCCTTGCCAAAATAATGCCAGCAAACAACAAACAAAACTAATTGAATAACCAAAGAAAAAATAATCAAAATAAAGTTAGCATTAAAAGAAAATGAAAAAGGAATTAAAATCAAAAGGATAATCAAAAAAAACAAAACATACTTTAAAAACGGGTACTTGCTAGAAAAAATAATAAATAAAGGCAAGCAAATGATAATAAAAACAAAAATTAACCCCATAACAGTTGAAAGAACATTAGGCGAATTACTTGAACTTTGCTGGGAATAATTGTTTTCTTCAAGAATTATTTCCTGCAAGCGGTTGCCTGGAGTTCTTG
>JBDRCV010000096.1:0-2714 GCA_043821385.1 archaeon
CCGCCTCCGCTTCCACCAAATAAGTTATCATAGTTTCCTCCTGAAGAAAATAAGTCAGAGTAACTTGACTTGGCTTTAGGTTTAATGCTTACAATTAAAGCTAGAACAATTAAAATAAATATGACGACCGGCCAGTTTGACAGTAACCCTATTTGTTTTGCAATATATAATCCAATGGTTACGGCAATCAAAAAGAAGAAGGTTGGCAGTGACCGATTAATTATTAGCATTAAAGCTATTACTCCAATAACAATCCAGTTTTGACTGTATTGTAATGCCATTATTATGACAAACACTGCAATCAAGAAATTAATTGATTCCATTAACTCAACCTTAAAGTTTTTCTATTAATTGTTTTCTTTTCTTAATAAATTCTTGCCTTTTAATGTTTAAGTAAGGAATGTCTTTGTCTGTCACTGTTTTAAGCACTTCTTTTATTAAGCTTACGTAATCTTTTTTTGTTTCTTTTATTAATTTAAAGTATTTTTCTAATTCAAAGTTTGAATGCAGTAAAATCAAGGTAATGTCTAATGCGTCTTTTTTGCCTTTAATTGTGCCTTTCCTTGAAAGAAATGCCTGTTCTTTTAGTATTACTAAAATCTCTGGTTTTACTACTTTAATACCTTCAATTAATTCAAATTCTTTCAAAATCACTTTAACTGGCACTATTAATTCTGAAAAGTTTTGAGTGTAAATGTCAACGTCAAAGTGCTCTAATTTGATTTCATATTTTTTCAGGAAATCATTTTTTGTTAAAGAATAATTTTCTTTCAGTTTGAAAAGTTGTTCGTAACCAACCACGATGTCAATGTCTTTTGACTTAAAAGCTTTAGTATGCAAGTACACTGCCCAACCGCCAATTAACACAAAATCTAGTTCTTTTTTTAATTCAAAGAGTTTTTCATAAGACTTACCAGTTATTTCCTCGCTCCAGAATTCACTCATAAAACAACCTCTTTTCTAGTGCTTTCAAGTAATCTGCTGCAAACCAGTCTTTTAGGTTCCATAAGTCAACGTACAGTAAGCTTAAAGATATTTTTTTGGTTTTCAGGAAGTCTGGTTTTTTTAAAAGAAAAACGTTTGGTTCTTGTTTAAAGTTCTTTGGAAACCTTTCCCTAATTGAATCCCCGTAAACAAACACTTTATTATAGTCTGCTGGAGTATCATCAAACAATAACCTGTAACCAGAGTAAGCAGTAAACACAACCTTGTCAGGCATTAATCCTTCAATTTCTTTAACGTTTCCTTCAAAGAATGTTTTATAAACAATGTCTTTGTGAAGGTTTCTTTTGGTTGCCCAGTAAACTGACAGTTTTTTTGCATCAATAAGTTGAAAATTTCTTGGTTTTCTTTCAATTGCACCAATTTCTTCTAATTCTTTTAAGGTTTTGTTCACTAAACCAATTGATATTTGGTGCTTTAAAGCAATCTCTTTTTGAGTGAATATAGTCTTTTTTTCCTTAAAAAAGCTTTCCAAAACCTCAAAATAAACTGTTTCCTTAACCAACATGTTTCACTATATGAAAGGAAACCTTTTTAAACGTTTCACTAAACAGTGAAACGAGTTATTTTGGTGTAATAAATTCTTTTCCAAAAGTTACAAACAAGAACAATATCACTATAGCCCATAACACTTCAGGGTACTTGTAGAAAATCAAGTAAGTTATAATTATTGCTATCAGTACAGCAATTTTTGCTGAATTCATGTTGCTTTTAGCCCAGCCAAACAACCATACAAAAAAGATTATGGTTAAAGCAATTCTTACATCCGTATAAAACGCGTTTAGAAACATCATTTCAATCACTTTCTCTCTAAAAACCTTTTTAATGCTTAATGTTTTTTAGCGAAAGGACTCATGGCTAAACCCCAAATTAATGCACTTCCAAACCCTACTCCTAAAAGTAACTGCATTACAAAAATGCTTGAAGTAAACATTAAGTACTTCCAAACCAGAAAATAAACTAAAACTCCAGTTATTGCAATGCTTAAGAATGGACTGCCAATGTAAGTTCTAACCATGGAATAAATTACAAACACGATGATTATTGCAAACAACCATTTTGCTGGAGGAAAAATAGTCATTGCTATTGGTGGCAGTAACATTACTGCCAGAAAGCCCATTAAAATTATTATTATCAAGTTCCCTTTCTCATTTCCAGTAAAACTTTTTTCATTCATTTTATCTTCCCATTGGTTTTGGTTTAACTCTTGCTGCTACTTTTGCTGTTGCATGAGCTGCTCTTTTCATTGCCATTCCCTTCATTTTTTGAGTTTGTTTTGCTCTTTGAGCGATATCGGTTCCAACTACATCTGGCCTGTTAGCCATGGCTTGTTGTCCTTCACCCATGGCTGCTTGTTGTTGTTTTTTCATTTCTTCAGCTCCACCAGCTTGACTGCTGACAAAGAAGAAGTCAACTAGTATTCCACTTACTCCAGCCATTAACAGCAAGTAAGCAATAAAAACGCTGCCAAAAAACCACCAGTTAACAAACAACACAAAGTAAGCAATAATAATTATCACGATTGTTGCAAGCAATCCTTCGCCTACATGTTGTCTTGCAAAACCAACAATAAACAGTAATGCCAGAATCTTTATAACTAAATTAATGTCTGAAACAAACTCTCCTAAACCAAGAAAAAACAATCCAGTAAAGAATTCAAGCATGACTAAAACAATGAATTAAATGGTTTAAAAGGTTTTGTTTGAATATTT
>JBDRCV010000097.1:0-20792 GCA_043821385.1 archaeon
TTTTCAATCGGGTCAAAAGGAGTTGAAAATAAGGGATTTGACTTGAATTTATCATCTAACCCACTGACTTTTAAAACATCAAAAACAATTTTTGCCTCACTGTCAATTGCTTCTTGTTTTAACAAGAAAGAATAAACACCAGACTCTGTTTTAATTAAATCATCAGCTTTAAACAAAAGCTTGTCAAACTCAAAGTCAGTTGGTTTAACACTTGAAAACAAGCTCTTGTTTTCAACAAACTTTTTAGTTTCAGAAACAAGCTTGCTGTCAGTCAAATTATCGTTAACCACTTTCTGATTAGAGAAAATTATTTTCTTGTAAAAACTTTTCAAATTTAAAATAGCATTTTGTTTAGGAAAACCATCAGGCACAGTCAAACCACTTGAATTGCTAGTTAAAGTGCCTTTACTCATTATATCATAAACTTCTTGAACAGAATAACAATCCTTTTTAATGGAACTATCACAAAATGGCTTGCTTTTATCAAAACCATCTTCTGGATCTCCAAAATTAAAACTTCCTTTAATTAATTCCTCTAAATTACCAGTATTCCCAACACCAACGTAATCAATAATAATTTTATTAATTTTATCCTTATTTGCTGTCTTAAACTCATCCCACAACTTTGCTTTCTTTGCATTAGCAATAGTTAACTGCACGCCATCACAATACTTTAACTCACAAGAATCAAAACTAATTTCTTCAGGATTCCAAGTCATTAAACGGTCATTGAAACCAAGTTCAGTTAAAGCACTATCACCAGTCAAACCACTCCTAGAAGTTAACTCTGGAGTTAAACAAGAATTTCTTAAAACCATTCTTTGACGCTTTTTCTCTACAGTTTTCTTTAATAACTCAACGTCTTTTAAGTTATCTAACTCAACTTTAATTTCTTCTTCTATTACTATCTTTTGTATTAATGATTTAATATCTGCATCTTTTGTTTCAGTCTCCCATCGTTGTTCATATTCAATTCTCTTACCAACATATTTTTCAATGCTGTCAGTGCAGAATTTTCCCCCAACAGCCCTGCCGCCAATATCAGTTAAAGCAATAAAACATTGTTGGTTACCATTAACACTTGGCTCTAAAGGAACCATTTTCTTTCCATTTTTCTCAATAACCAAACGCATTGCACTAGTAAAATCACTCATAGTTGGACTGCTATTACCACAACCGCGAGAAGAATCCTTGTAAAGAGAAGTTAAACTATCACCAGATTTAACAAGAACATGCTTTTCATTACCACCATAACAAGCTAACTTCAAGTACTCTCCAGGAAACAAAGTGTTAATTGTTTCAGCAGTGAAAGAAGTCCAAACAGCAGCAAATTCATTACTAAAACTATTAATAATTTCACTAAATTTTTCTTGTTCCCTAATAATTGCTAGTGATTCTTCATCTAAAGAAGGAACAAGTGGTTCGAAAGAAGGCGGGTCCACATTAAAAAGTTGGTTGTCGCTTAAAATATAATAAAATGAATTAATAAAAACACTAGAAGAAAGGATACTAGAAATACCATTAACAAAAAAACTATTACTAGGGAAATAAAGAAAGAACCTGCCATCAGATGAAGAAAGAACCTTGCCAGAATCATTTGAAATGTTAACATTAATAGGTTCGCCTTCAGCAAACTGGCCAAAAGCATTAGAAATTAATGGTGTAACAGACAAAACACCAGAATTTAGAGCAAACTTTAATTTATTGCTTCCAACATCAACAGTTTCAGGTATATTATTAGAAATACTCAAATTACTATGCGAACTCCAATCTGCAGTAGTTGATGCATTCTCTTTGGTTTCTATAGTTGATGCATTCTCTTTGGTTTCTATAGTTGATGCATTCTCTTTGGTTTCTATAGTTGATGCATTCTCTTTGGTTTCTATTAGTCTACCAACACTTAAACGAAACGAGAACGAACCATTATTTTTAGAAAACATTTCATTAGTTGAGCTTGGGCTAATGCGAGAAATTTTTACAAAATAATTACCTAAATCAATGACTTCACCTAAACTTAATTTTTTTTCTTGAGCACCACCAATTGAATACTTTATTTCTGGGTCGCTGGAAGAACCAACCCACCCAGCAACTTTTTTCCATATTAAGTTCTCACGAACAAAAAAACGAACATTTTTGTCTTCAACACTAAGATTAAAAGTAGCAAGGTTTGTCACATTAGACAAGTTAATGCTTTCAAGCTTAACACTTTCAAGAATTTCATTAATGCCCTCATCAATAGTTGATTGTTTAATAGTTCCCTTTTCTTTTAAAATAAAATCAAAACTTTGCCAGTCCAAATCAGTTTCATAACCTAAAGCACTAACTCCTCCAATCAGTAACAAAACAAAAAAAAGTGTGATAGTGAAAATAATTGTTTTTTTTTACAACCAAAATCATGCCCCCAACAACCAAACAACAACCAAAACCAATAAATTAAATCAAATTTATTTCTTTTAAATAACTATTATACTTTAAGGTTGTTTAAAAATGTTTCTTTTTTGTGAAATGAATGCAATTTAGTTTTTTACCGCACATAAGAAACGTTGTCGTTGTCATCTTTCTCGTTTACTGCCTGCTTTAATTGTTTCTGCATTTCATTAAAGGTTTTCTCAATGTCTTTTGAAGCATTCTCAATGTCTTTCATGTCAAGTTTGAACTTGAAAAGTTTTGTTAGGGTTGTTAGAACGCTTTTAGCCGCTCCATGATCACCGTAAACTAAATTACTTGAAGTTTCACCCATCAAACAAGCACCAGAAAAACCAGCCTGCTTGCCTAAACCCAAAACCAAGCCAGCCACACCAGAAATCATGCCATCACCTTTACCAGTCTTACAGCCAACCTTTTTCAAACTATCCAAAGTTTTCTTGTCAGTTGCCGCCACAATAACTTCAGGTTTTCTCAACAACCTTTCCTCTCCAACATTCAAACCAGCTAAAGAATAAACTTCTTTAATTGAAAGCTTCTGCATTAACTCTACAATGCGTGAAGCAAACTCATAATGGTCTCCGGCAGAACCAGAACGAAAGTCAAGTGAAGGCTGAACCGGGCCAGCAACCAAAACAAACTCTCTGCCGTCAAGTTTTAACAAAAATAATTCGTCTTTAATTAAGTCAAGCAATCCATCCTTTGTATGCACGCCTGGAGGAAAAGAATCAGAAAAAATTTCACCAATTTTTTCAGTTTTAATTTTAGTAATCAAGTAATCTAAAGCAATCTTGCCAACCAAACCAATTCCAGGCAAACCAATTAACAAAACAGGTTTAACTAATTTTTTTTTCTTAAACAAAACAATTTTTGACGTCATAAAAAAACCAGTAAAAAATAATTACAGCAATTAATATTTAAAGTTAAAGGTTATTTCATTGAAAATTTCTTGAAAACTGCTTGTTTAACAGTATCTATGTTTATGACAATAATAACCCAAAAAAGTTAGAATTTCTTTAATTAATGAAACTATAAAAGAATACAAAAAACTTTTACTGGAATAAAATCAGTCAATTCTTTTTAATTCAAAAGTTCCAGAGTTTTTGTTTAAATTTTTTTCCACGTAGTCAGAAAAAGTTTTCAAAGCTTTTTCTCCAGTCTTGTAATCAGGGCAAGATAAATTCAAAGAATACTTAGCTGAACCAAAGTAACCAACTTTTAATTCACAGTTATTTGTTTGAGACAACTTTAAACCTGAAAGCAATGAATCCTTTATTACTTCAACTCCGTTTCCAGCAAAACACTGAATTTTCAAACTGGCTTTAATTACTTTTTCAGGTAAAACAAAGTTTTTTGAAATAATTTCAATTAAAGGTTCAAAATAACTTTGCTTTACTCCCTCAATTTCTGAAGGTTTTTCTCTTAAAATGTTTTGAAAAGCATCATACAATGATTCAAAGTCTTTTAACAACGGCTCACTTATTTCCTGCCAGACTTCCTCGTTTGAAAGCTTTAATTCTTTACCTAAAACTTCTAAAAGTCTCTGGCAACGTTTTTCTTGCTTCCAAGAATTAATTTTTCTCCTCTGTGCATTCTCGTTAACTTTAACTAACGACAAATCCACCATGTCTTTGTGCCTGTCAACGCTTGAAACGCTTGCCGCTCTAGTCTGGTTTTCTTTAACAAAGTTTCTAATGTTTTTAACCCAAGAAGAAGACACTTGCGAAATATGAATAAATCCTTGAAGTCCGTCAAATTCCAGTAATTCAGCTATCACTCCATAATCTAAAACTTTCTTGATTTTCACTATTACTATTTCGCCGACTTCAGGGGATTCCAAAAAAACAACTCCTTTAACCTTTTAATTCTGCAACCTTTAAAACTTTAGAATTTAACTTAATTTTTGAAGAAGTACTTTCACCTAAAGAATGATCGCACACAAGACACTTGACTTTAGTTGAAGGGTTAGAGAAAATAGTTTGAACGTTACCACAACTAGAACACTTAACTTTAATGAAAGAAGTCTTAGGCCTTGGAATCAAGGGATTTAACTTTACTTTTGCTTTGAACTCATTTACTTTTCTTACTTCTTTAACTTCACTTACCTTTCCAACTTCTTCTTTAACTTCTTTGACTTCTTCTTTTGTTTCTTCTTTTTCAACCACTTTAATTTTCACCTCTAAGGTTTTATGCTTTTATTGCAAGCTTTCTGTTTAAAAGCAATTCAGCAATTTTTTCAGGGAAAACGATTTCCTGTCCTTTAACAAACGGCCCGTACTCTTTTAAGTCCGAAGCCACAAAAGCAGGAACATCTTTAAGTAATTCTACACGCAAAACATTAAAAGTCTTTTCGTCGGGTTCAAGTTCGACTTCTAAGGGTTTTTGCACGTTTTCAGAGTAAAAACTCTCTAAAACAAGCGAGTAATCTTTAAGCATTTTAGAAATTCCTTCAAAAAGTTTTCTTTCAGAAGCAACCATGTTTTCTGTTGGCAAAGAGTCATCCTTGAAAGAAAGCAATGCCTTGTTAAGAATTTTTTTAGAACGCAGGAAAAGAAACTCAGAAATAATTTTCTTCAAGTTATCAAATTGTTTTTGCCTGCTTTCAACAGACTCCAAGTTTTTTGAAATAATTGATTCCAAAGCCTGTAACTCGTTTTTAACTAAACTTTTTAAGTCAGTAAAAAACTCTGGTTCAAGTTTTACTAATGACTGTGATAAACGCTCACTCCTGTAAGATTCCATTAAGTCATTATAAGTTAACGTCAACTGCATTCCCCCTAGCACTCAAAAAAACTGCCACATTTTCAGGCAAGCTAACAATTTCGTTTTCTTTAAACGGCCCGTAAAAGTTTTCATTAAGCTCAAACCTTGGAGTTTTCTTTAACTTTAATTTTACTGGCTGTTCAGAAAAAACAATTGTATCAGTTAACGCATTAAAAGCATTCAAGTCTTTTACAACTGCGGCTTTTAAGCCTGTTCCACCATGAAGTGTTTCAGGAACACGTAAAATTTTTCTAATGTCAGTGCTGGTTTGTCTGTCAATTTCAATTTTTGTCTTGCTTACAATAAAGTCAAACAAGTTATTCCAAAAGTCAAGGTTTCTTGTAACAGAAACATCAATTAAAACTCCTCTGTCAATTGAAGTCAAAAGAAAATCACGGTTTTCAAGTAATCTTTTAGTTGTCTTAACACTAACTCCAGTAATTGCAGCTAACTCAATATAGTTGACTTTAAACAAGTAATTTTTTAACTCTGATAATATTTTCTTACTCCAGCCTTTAGAGTCAGATAGTTTTGGAACAGAACTAACTTGTTTAGTTAAAACAAAACCCTGCTGCTGTAAGTCTAAATTGTTCGCTGTCAAGTAATCAATTAATTCAATTCTAGCACTATGAGAAAAATCTTTAATTGTATTACCTGAAAGCCAAACATGCAAACCTTTAGCTCCAGAATAATTAATGCTTAAATCTTTTATACTAAAACCAAAATCGCTGGTAAGAAAATCAATTAAACGAAAAGTCTGCTGTTTTACTATTTCCAAACACTTTGAACAAAACCATTCGTCAGTTAAAACTCCAAAACCACAGTTAGGACAATTCTTTATTAAGCCTTTTCCTGTAGCACCACACTTTCCACACTTCCAGGAATCATGTTCTTTCTTGCAGTCAGTCTGTAAGTCATCAACATCAAACTCGAAAGCCAAATCAGCTCCCTTAAAACCCTTATCTTTCATTGGCGTGCGGGAAGGAAAAGAATAATAAGCTAAAGAATGAGAAA
Source organism: archaeon (assembly GCA_043821385.1). Taxonomy (GTDB): domain Archaea; phylum Iainarchaeota; class Iainarchaeia; order Iainarchaeales; family JBDRCV01; genus JBDRCV01. Next base: position 6,202 of record JBDRCV010000097.1, read on the forward strand.
TAAATAACGGTGCAGAATTTGAAAGAAAGTAATTGAAATCGTTTTCAGACTGAAAAGCCAAATGGCGTGAAACAATTTTTTTGCCAAAAGCACCCACTCCAAATTCTCTTTCATCTAACTTGAAAGGAACAAGAGTTTTATTGTTAGAGTAGAATTCCTTGAATTTTGTTTTAACAAAAGTTTCTGGAAACATACTATTAATCTTATATAAAAGAATTTAAAAATAGGGAATTTTTTTTAAGGCAACAAGAAAACAAGGAATTACTTCAAGGAATGCTTTTACCATAAACCCTTAAAGGCAAACTTAATTGTTTTTCATTCAATTCCTTTAAACCCATGCCTGGCTCAATTAATTCCTTATAAGTTTCAGTTAACTCTCGAGTGTCTTCTTTAATTCCTAAACCAAAATCAAGAACAGTCGCAACAACAATTACTGCAATCAAAACAGCACAACCAACAAGTAAAGCTGACTCCATTACCCACTGGTGTTTTTTACTAGTCATCTAAGTCACCTCCACCACATTGTTCGCCTTCAACTAAATCATCGTCTTTATCACAGTCAATTAAGTTAATTACATTAACACTATAAGTTTCCAAGTCATCAAAGCTAACTTCATATAATTGTCCAATGTTTTCAAGTATTTTGCTTGAAACAACTTCAAAACCTTGGTTGTTTACTGCCGCTTCAACTGCTTGAGTTTCAGCTTCCTGTCCTAAAGATTCAATTACTTCACGGTAAGCAGAATAAGAATTACTTTTAGTTGAATTCATTACAAGCTTTTCAACTTTAATTCTAGAACCACCAAAAACACTGTCAAGGTTTTCAACGTCAACGTTAACACTTCCAGCCGGCATTACGCCGTGCTTGAAATTCCAGCCTTTTCCAGGGTTTTCGTCTCCAGGCACGCTACCCCAAACTCCTTGATAATGCCAAAACAACACCATTGCCTCTCCTTCATTAACTCCAGCTAAAACGTTTACTCTTACACTGTCTTCAACTTCTTTTGCTGTAAAAACTTCAATTCCTTGAGCTAGTTTTCCAATCGCTGAAAAAACATTCAAAACAGGTTTTCTTATCTGACTAGTTGTAAAAACCCCGTAAATTCCCCAAAACTCGCAAGTTTCATGGCGAGGCAAAACATTAACACAATAATCTAATTGCTCTCTCTTAATATCTCCTTCAATCAAATAATCATACTCTTCAGTTTTATAACAACCATAATCTGGCTCATAATGCGAGCTAGGAAAATCACGCAATGAATGATAACTTAAACAACAATGTCTAAATCATCTTGACTCATTCTACTCGCACCCTGCCTTAAATAATACAAGTTATTTAAAACATAGCCTGCACCATACAATGAATCACGCCTCCAATCACAATGCATGCTTGACGGCAATATTGAACCCCATTCAGAAATAATTATTTTTCCATTAAAACCCGCACTATCTAAATGCGCGCTTAAATCAGAGAAACCCTCTAATTCTTCCCCGTCACCTTCTCTTCCAAAATAATCAAAGTCTGCTCCATAATGATGGAAAGTCAAGTAATCAGGAAAATAATCCTGCTCAACAGTTTCTAGAAAACAATTCAAGTAAATTTCGTTAGGACATAACTCTGAAAGCCTAGGCCAATAATTTGCTTCCGGCCCCCCAACCAAAACATCAACATTGTTTGCAAGCTCAAACTCTCTTACTGCTTCCACAAACCACTTGTAAGTATCAAAATAAGATTGCTCGTTTCCAACCCAATTAGGGCCCATATAATCTGGTGGGCCGGCATCTAAAGCTAAATCTGGTTCATTACCAAAAGTGAAAACTAGTTTACTAAAATCAAAACCACGCGAATCATACTGGTATAAAATTCCAAGAATAAAATCCTTGAAATCTCTTTCATTGTTTGGAGGGTAATATTTTCCTGGATTCCAACCATTTTCTTCATCCCCACAATCAACAACTTCTGAATCACATGAAGTTAATTCTATTGGCAGTGAAGATAAATGAACTAAAACTGGAATGTTTTTTGAATGCAAGAACTCTATTTCATCTAAAGCAAAAACCCATTCATTCCAACTAGAAGGCGGCGTTGAAGAATCAATACTATACAACCAGTCAATTTCAGACCTGTGAAAATTAGAACCCATTTCATCAACAAAACTAGAATAACGATTATACAAGAAATCCTCATTGTTTGCTGTTGGCCCTAAACCAGACAAACCAGGAGTCAAAAAACTTTCAAACTTTTCTAACTGTTTTGAAAAGTCAACTGTAATGTCAGCTGTATAATGATTAATAGTAAAATTACTTTGAACAATAATTGATTGCTCTGGAATGTCAGTAGTACAAGAAACACTGTAATCAAAGTCTCCAGTAATAAAAGGATTGATTGCAGTATAATAAACTCCTGAATTATCGTAATCCATTTCAACTGAATTATCTCCATAAAAATCATTAAACAAGACACTGCAAGAACCAGCGTCTCCTGGATTGCCGGGAATTGAATTTCCTTTAGAATCCAAGTATTTTGCTCCAACAAAAACAAAATCTAAAACTTCCGGCTGGAATGAATCATAACCATAATCATTAATGCAGTCATTGGTTTGGTCACAAACAGTTAAAGACACAATTTTTTCTTCACACAAACAATCAGCAGTACAATAAAATCCTTCAAACTCGTTTTTGCAAGAAAAACTTAAAGGCGGCTCGCAGTCTTCTCCAACTTCAACTATGTTGTTACCGCAAACTGGTTCAACTGGCTCTTCGTCAATACAATTCAAACAATCAGTGTCACAGACTTTGTCTTGTTCACTGCAAGTATTATCAGATATATCAGACCAATCACAAAATTCGCCTGCTTCCTTTAAACCATTACCGCAAACAGCGCCAGATAAATCCAAGCCTTCTTTAAGCAAGTCATTGTAAGTGCCAGTTAAACTATAAACAACTTCACTGCCACTGGAACCAATGCCTGTAACAACTACAACTACAACGATTGCAATCAAGACAGCAGAACCAATTAACAGTAAAGTTTCCATTGCAGCCTGCGCTAACTTAACTTTTGACTTTAATTTTTTCTTTAACAAGAAAACACCTTAAACAAAACAATTAGATTAAGTTTTCCTTGTTTAAATAATTACTGTTTTAAGGTTTTAAGCAGTTGACTTTTCTTGTTTTGTATTTTTAAGCTGCTGGTATTGTTTTAAGTAATATTGTAAGGGAGAAAAAATTCCATTACATAACTCGTGTTTTCTGCATAACTCGTGTTCAATTACTTTCTTGCATGACGGAGAAGAATAATTTTTTTCCTTGATTTTTTTTACTTGATAACGAGCAATGTTTTCTTTAAAGTTTGGAGAATTACGGTAAACGTCAACCATTTTATTTTCATCAAACCTTAAAGCATGCAAAAAAACAGCTAAATCAAAGTTAGCTATATGCGGTAACTTGTTGCCTGAAGTTAGTTGAGTGTAAAGCAAAGAAATGCATGGCGGAAAAGCCTGAAAGTTTACTGTGAAAGGAATTGAAATTGATTTAAAGCGTTTTCCAGTAAAAGGTTTTGTTAATTCTTTTTCATGCAGTGACTGAATTTCTTTCTCTAATTGTTTTCCTAGTTCAATAAAAGTTTTTGGAGCATTCTTTAAGTTTGATTGAATTGTTTTAAAAGTTTGCTCTCGAACAATAGCTGACAACAAGCGAATGAATTCATTCATGTTAAGAAAAACAAATCCTTTTTCGAGTTTTAAGTTAATTAATTTCATGAAATTAAAAGAAAAACTGTGTTTCAAGAATTCTTTTAACTGAACTTTGAATAAAGAGTTTTCTATTTCAAAACTCAAGTTTAAGTCAGAGGCAATTAAAGTTAAAGTTTTTAATTCTTCCTGCTCAAGCAAATCAAAAGCATTCTTTGAAACCATTACACTAAAAGAACTGTTAACGCTTGGATTACTTAAAACTGAAAGCAAAGCTTTAGCTGTCGGAAAAGCTAAAACTTCATTTAACAAAACGTCAGATGATTGAGTAACGTGAGACAACTCATATTGTTTGCCTTGCACTGCACTTAAAACCATTAACGCTGAACGCTTTAAAACGGAATCAGAAACTTGCTCTAAAGAAAAATTTGACTGCAAAACTACTTGCCTTGCAGTTCCAGAAAAAGGATAACGTTGAGCAAACCTTAAAACATCCAAAGAAAACATAAAGTAATTAAAGTAAGAAATAAATTAAAAGAAACTGGTTGTTTAAAGCATTACAAAAGGGTTGCTTAACCCCATTATAAAATCATGTGAGCTAAATGATACTTAATGCTTGATTGCCCGATATTATAAGTTACTTTCATTGGAGCATCATTCTTTAACTCTAACTCGATTTTTTCGCTTGAATCAGCTTCTTTAACAATATTGCTTAAAAAACTTAAAGAATACTTTGACACGACTTCACTTGAAGCCTTAATAATAATGTTATCTGTTTCTTTTGCAACAGTTTTTAAAGTTCCCTGATTGCCTCGGGCTTCAATTAAGAACTCGTTTCCTTTAACTTTAACTACCACACTAGAACCAAACAATGCCGCATCCTTTAAAGCTTCTTTTAAGATTCTGGAATTAATTTTAACGCTTGCATCAAACTTTGAGTCAGCAATATTAATTTCATCATCTTTAACGTCAATTAAAGGCAGTCTAAAGTTTCTTGTAAGTTCTCCTTCAAGTTTTAACAATAACTCTGAATCCGTTAAATCCATTTGAAGTGAATCGTTTTGCTGTGCTCTAGAAAGAATCCTGTTCAGCTCGCTTAAATCAAGTCCAACAAAACAAGGTTCTACTTCATACTTGTCAAAAACACTTTTAGGCATTGAAAAATTAATTAAAACTATTTGGCTTGGATCAATAGCCTTAAAAGTTAACCCATTTTCAGTAAAACGAAAATTTCCTTCAGAAATAAAACAAGAAATAGCTTCAACAGCTTTCCTAAAAACCTCAACATTCCTTAATTCAATCAACCCATCACCCTTAATATAATTACTTCTGATAAGTTAATAAAGCTTATTATGACAAATAATTTAAAGAAAGGAAACGGTGAAAGCTTAAGAAAGGAAACGGTGAAAGCTTGAAGAATGGAATTGAAATCAAAATTGCTTTAGCAATAATAATATTACTGGCTGTCAGTGTCATGGCTAGCAGTGAATGGCATAACTTTCAGCCGTTTCCAATAGAAAATATTTCCATGCAGTTAGACAGTTATACTGTCATTGCAGGAGAAAACGAACAAGCTTGTTTTACTGTAACCTTAAACCCTTACTTTTTGAAACAAGCTAGAACAATTGAATTAAGTTCCAGAGTTAAAGAAACAGCATTAAATGCTTTCACTTTAAAAGTGTTTGAAAACCCTGTTTCCTCAAAACAATGTTTTAACTCAAACCATTTAACTACTGGAGACAACTTAATTGAATTAAACGGAATACAACAAAAACTGTTTTTTCACGTTAACAAAATAGAAGAAAAAGTTGTTGCAGTTTTTCCTCCAGAAATTAACTTAGGTGAGGTAACTGACAACTCAATTGAATTTACAATTACTGCACCCTCATTTAATTCAGTGGAAAAAGCAGAAATTCTTGTTAATGACATATCAGACCACAAAGTTTACTTCCAGCCAGGATTAAATGAATATAAAGAAAAAATTGAATTAAAGGAAGGAGAAAACGAGATAACAATTTCAATGGCTGACGCAGACAAAACAATTAATAAAACAATTAATTATACTAAAAGTTCAACTCAATTATTTAACCCGTTAATTGGTTTTGGGTTAATTTTCTTTATGTTAATAGTGTTCTTGTTAATGGTTTTTTCAGGTTTTGGGTTGATTGAAAAAATTTCTTTAAGCTTAACTTCAACAATAATTTTATTCATCTTTAACTCTTTTGTTTTAAATGTTTCAATTGGAATCCAGCCAGTTTACTTATTAGTTTTAACTGTTTTAGAGTTAATTGTTTTAACATTTGTTTTCAGGAAAAAACTCAAGACAACAAAAGTTAATTTCAAGAAAACAGGAGTAAACTTGTTAATTGTTTTAGCTTTACTTACCGCCATCTTAATGCCTTTAAGCTTTCACTTGACTTCTTCAAGCCATTTAACTTACTGGAATGGGTTTTATGAAAGACAAAGTCAGGCAATACTAGACAATGGTTTTACTCCATTAAATGACGAGTTAAGTTATTTTGGCAGAGGCTATACTTTTATTCCAGGCTACTTTTTGTTTGAATCTTCTACAGGCTTTTTAACTGGTTTAAATGGAACTGAATTGTTTTCAATAATGCTGGCTTTCGGCAGTTTAATTTTCTTTTTCAGTGTAATGTTTTTTGCAAGAAGCCTGAAACTAAGTTTGACTCAAGCAGCAGTAATTTATTTTTTCTTATTGTTATGCATGTTTGTTTTAACCGGCGTAATCTTAAGCCCAAGGCACATTCTAAGTTTTTCTTTAGCTTTAATAACTTTAGGGTTAATGTTTAGAAAAGAAAAATTTTATTTTCCGGCAGTACTTTTAGCTTTCACTGGATTTATTCAAATTCCAATGCTTGTATTTATTCCGCTGGCATACGTTTTCTTAAGCAAGAAAATTGAATGGAAGTACTTAATCCAAGTAATTGTTTTAAGTTTAATTGTTTTCCTTGCATTGTTTTCTCCAAGCCTTTACGCTCACGGCATGCCATACGAAGTTGAAGTAGAGTCATGGGGTTATGGAATAAAAGTTCCAGTAACAAACATTTGGTTTGATGTTGGATTATTATTAGTTTTTGTTTTGCTTTTCTCTTTAATTAACTTAAAGCAAGAAAAAATAAAGTTAGATAAATGGCAGAAAAAGTTATTGATTGCAATTGTTTTAAGTTTTTTAATACAGTTCTTGTTGACTTACCGTTGGAACATGTTTACAAGCTTAACCATGGGATTAGTTTTAAGCTTGTTTATCCCAAAAAGAATTCTTGAAGACAGGTTTGCTCAAAAACTATTAATCATAATAATTTTTAGTTCTCTTGCTTTCGCCGTACTCATAATGCATGCTTGGACAATAAACGGTTATGCTTTACAGCCAATGGAATTTCTTAAAGAACAAACTTCTTCAAGCGACAGAGTTTTAAGTGACCCGTTATTTGGCCATTCAATAGCCTTCTTTACATCACACCCAATTCTAGCAGACTTGTATGTTGAATACGCTGACCAAGAAAAATTAAATGACGCTTACAAGTTTTTAGAAGAAAAAGATTACACAATACTGAAAAAATATGACATTGACTTAATTGTAAACCAAGTAGACTATATTAACAAAAACGCAGTCAACAACCAACCACTACCAGAACCATTAGAGTTTAGGGAATTAGACAAAGTTTACTCTAACGGGTTTATTTTCGTGCATAAGGTCAGAGGTTAACGCGCTTAAAGTCAGAGATTAAAGACTGTTTTAAGTTCACTGATATTGATTTTAAATTCTTCAAGAATTTCTTTTTTATCACTTAACTCTAAAAAAAAACTTGTTAAATAATTTTTTAAACCACTTTTTTTCACAAATTTTTCTAGTTTTTGTTTGTTTAATTTAACTGTTTTAATGAGACTTACTATATCATAAAAATCTTTCCAAATCTTTGACTCAAGATAAGCAACTCTTGCTCCAGTCGCAGTTGCCAAGTGTTGCGTTCTTCCTAACTGAGCAGCTATTTTATAACACAACAATAGTTCTGGTTCGGGAATGTAAATGAAACCGCCGTTCAATTTGTGTTTTCTTGAATTTTCTACAGCCCACTTTACAGGCATTCTAATTTTCAAGTTATTGATATTAAAAACATCATTTTTGGTTAAAACATCAATTGAAATGTGTTCTTCCCCAAACCTAGTTTGAATAATTTTAACAAACTCTTGTTTTGCTGTTGTTTTTTTCCAGCCATGCGCTAAAAAAAATGACTTTAAAGTAATATTTCTTGTTTCAGAACCAGTAAGTACTACATCTAAATCCCTTGAACCAAGCTTTTGACAATAAACCCAGATAGCCCAGCCACCAATAACCAAAGGATAATGCCCAAAATTATTGTTCATCCAATAAGCAAAATTTTTTAACTCTTTTAAAGTTTCATCAGTAAGCTCTGAATAATAATCTGTTTTCATCACATTTCACCACAATTGATTAATTAGTTTTTCTACAGCATGCGCTTTATTATCACAAAATAAATCAATTATTGTTCTAACCTTTGAAGTTAACAAAAAACCTTCTTTTTTCACAATATCTAAATCTAATGACAAGTCAGGCTTGTAAACATTTACTTTAAGCAAACCATTCTCCAATTCCTTTAACTCACTTAAAACACTTTTATCCCTTAAATAAAAGTTAATTGACGAATCCCTAAAATAAGAACTATAATACTGTAAAGCTGTTGTCCCACACAAAACCACTTTCTTTTTCTTCAAAAACAATAACAGTTTTTTCCTGTCAGCCAGAACATTAAAAGACTGAACAAGGTTATTGTTCATTGACCTAAACAAAGGAAACAAAGAAACTAAATCAAGTGGTTTTCTAAGAGAAAAACTGTTGTTTGCACGACTAACAAAACCTTTTTCCAATAACCGCTTTAACACTTTACTCGCCCACGCTTTTGAAACCCCGCTGGCAGAAACTAAATCCATAAGCTTAAAATCTTTAGAAGAATTCAAAATAAACAAAACAATTTTGTAAGTTTGCTTATTGCTTAAATCCAAAAACTTAGCCACAAAAAACACCAAAACACGAGTTTCCTATAAGGGAAACTGTTTACTATTTAGGAAACAAAAGATTTATAAAGGAACTAGACAAAGTTTACTCTAACAGTTTAGCAATGTTAGACTAAAAATAATAAGAAAAGAATTTGCGTTTAAGATCCTTCGTGAGGCATTTGTCCTTTTGCAACAAGATTCAATGAGGAAATATGTGCGGGAGTTGTATTTGATTTAACTTCAAAACCTCCTGGAACAACTGAATGGGAATAGGAAACTGTACCAAAAAAGTTTTAAAGGACTTTAACTTATAATTTAGTGGGTTTAATGAGTTTTAAATTAAAAGACATTATATCTGTAAACGATTTCTCTCAACAAGACATTAATTTTGTTTTAAGCCAAGCCGAGAGAATGTTAAAGCTTTCAAGAAAAGAGAAAGCACTAATTTTAGAAAACCAAGTTGTAGCGTCATTGTTTTTTGAACCAAGCACTCGAACAAGGTTGAGTTTTGAGACTGCAATTCAAAACCTCGGAGGCAGAATAATTGGTTTTAATGACCCAAAAATTAGTTCAACTGTTAAAGGCGAAACCTTAAGTGATGCAATCAGAATGGTTGAAAAATACGCTGACTTAATTGTTTTAAGACATCCATTAAATGGTAGTGCTAGAAGAGCAGCAGAAATTTCCAGTGTTCCGGTAATTAATGCAGGAGACGGAAGTAACCAGCATCCAACTCAAATGCTTTTAGACTTGTTTACCATAAAAAAAGAGTTTGACAGGCTTGAAGGGTTAACGATTGGGTTGTTAGGGGATTTAAAGTTTGGCAGAACAGTGCATTCATTACTGGAAGCAATCACAAAATTTCCAAACAACACAGTTTACTGTATTAGTCCAGAAGAATTGAAAATGCCTGAAACAATTAAAAACAAAGTTAAAGGAAAATTAAAGTTAATTGAAACAACATACTTAAACGAATGCCTGCCAGAACTAGACGTCTTGTATGTTACTAGAGTGCAAAAAGAAAGGTTTCCTGATTTAAGAGATTATGAGAGAGTAAAAAACCTTTACATTATAGATAAAAGAATTCTAATAAAAGCAAAAGAAAGCTTGAAAGTCATGCATCCATTGCCAAGAGTAAACGAAATTAACCCTGAAGTTGATTCCACCATCCACGCACTTTATTTTCAGCAGGCAGCAAACGGAGTGCCGGTAAGAGAAGCCTTGCTTGAATTAATGTCTAAAGCAGTTAAAAAAAGAGGTGAAAAAAATGAGTAAAGAGTTAAGCATTACAGGAATTGGGAACGGTACTGCAATAGACCACATTCCTGTTGGAAGAGCTTTAAGGTTAGTTGAATTACTTGGAGTTGACGAAGAACACATTGTAGGCATTGCTTTAAACGTTAAAAGTAAAAGGCTTGGAAAAAAAGACTTAATGTTTATTGAAAACAAGTATTTAAGCGGGCAAGAAATAGCTAAAACATCTTTAGTTGCAAGAAAAGCAACCATTAACTTAATTAAAGACTTTAAAGTTGAAAAGAAAATTCACTTGCAGTGGCCGGATAAAGTTATTGGATTACTAAAATGCGCTAACCCTAACTGTATTTCAAACCATGAAATTTTTCAAACAAGATTCGAAATAGACAAAGAAAAAGAAACCGCTAAATGCTTTCACTGTGAAACAATAATGGACAAACAAGAAATCATGCGATTGGTTGAATAATTACTTTGACTCAATTCTTGGAGCCAAAAAGTAAGTTATTTTAGCGTCACCAATACTGTAAGAAATTCTTATTGGAGCGTCATTCTTTAAATTTAATTCTAGTTCAGTTTCAGAAGAAGCAGTTTTAAGCATGTCTTGAAGGTAATCTAAAGGATACATTGCTTTAGCATCAGTTTTAGCGTTAACTTCAAGCAAAGCTTTTTCTTGTTCAGTATCAGACAATAATTCTCCTTTACTGCTTTGAGCTTTCAAAACAAACTTGTCTTTCTCTACACCTAAAACAATGTGAGTGCTGAAAAGGCTTGCGTCCTTTAAACCATCTTGCAAGATTTCAGCTAAAACTTTAATTTGTACATCAAAATCAATTTTTGGAGTTGGAAGTTCCGCACTAGAAATGTCAATTAATGGAATAGAAAAATTTCTCTTGCTTTTGCCTTTCAAAAAAATGTTTAAACGAGACTTGTCATCTGAAAGCTTTAAAGTTAGTTCTTCTCCTGGCTTGCTTCTGCTCATAACTTGGTTTAAAGAATCTAAATCAATTCCAATCTTTAAAGGTTCTTCAATGTGAAAAGACTTGAAAGCACTCTTATTTAATTCAAAGTCAATCATTGAAATCTGGCTTGGGTCAGTTGCCTTTAAAGTCATGCCATTTTCATTTACCAAGAACTCGGCTTCATCAATTAAAACTTTTATTCCTTCAATACACTTCTTGAAAGTTTTAGCATCAGCAATAACTAATTCCATTAAATCTCACTATTAAAGTAAAGGTTAGAAAGCTTTTAAATCTCTTCTATTGGCTGGCCGGAAATAATTCTTAACAAGTCATCAAAAACAAAGAGTTTAACGTAACCAATTAACGGAACTCCAAAACCTGCTTTGCCAACAATTCTTTCATCACTTACAGCAAACTGACTAATACAGTAATCCATTTTACCATTATTATCAGAGTCAAAGCAATCCTGGTCAACATTCAAACCATTATTGTCACCCTTTGTAATGAGAAAGTAACCGTCATTAGTTTTAATTTTTAAAATTACTCTGTGAATTATTTGCTTGTAAACCAACTCGTTAAAGTAAACCATTTCAGTATCATAAATTATTATGTCTCCACTGCCTCTTTCACTGAAATTAAATTCTTGTCCTTCAATAATAATACTGTTGCCTTGAAAGACAGCCAAGTCTTCAAAACGATTATTAACTAAATCAAGGTCTGGAAGATTAATTTCCGGAGCAATAACTTGTGCAGCAGTAACACCTGAAACAAAATACAAGTCACCGCGAAACATTACTGGTTCCATTGAACCACTAGTAACAATAACTATTGGCGCTGTCGTTCCAAAAGCTAAACCTAAAGCACTATAAATAATCCACGCAAACAATGCAGCAAAAAACAAGTAAACTATTCCGTCAACAATTTCATGAGTTAAAGTTTTCTTGCCTTTAACAGGGTGAACTATTGCAAGCAAAACATCCACGTAATAAAAGGGGTCAAGGTATTTCAGCTTTTGTTTTAAAGACATGAAAAAAACATAGGTGGAAAGGATTTTTATTTGTTGCTTTTTCTTTTTCTTAAATGAAATAATTTAAATTTAACAAAACCAGACTTTGTTTTAACTGGCTTTATTTCTACTACAACCCCAACTGGTTTTTTTCCTTCTCTAAAAACAAAATAACTAATTGGTTTCAAATTATCTTTTTCTAACAATTCAATAATATTAACTGCATTCAATTCACTAAAACCAGAATCAACAAGCTTTTGTTTAAGAGTGCGAATAGTTCTAACTTGAATTGCATTAGAATAATGACTTTGCTTTAATCCACCCAACTTTCGTTTAACTAGTGCAGGCATAATAGAAAGAAAACGAGTAAAAGTTTTTAAGGCCTTGTTGACTGGCCTAAAGCCAGAGAAGTATATAACTAAAGGTTTTCAATAAAAACATTTAAAAATAGTTACATACTTATAACTATTAGCGATTAATATGTATCAAGATGCAGTTCTGAGGATTTTGCATTCCCCTACTTTAAACACTATTATCATGGTTGAAGAGGTAATTAAGAACTCTGAGAAATCAATAATTAAAGTTGCTGAAATTAAACAAAGGCTTCCAAAACAAGTAAACCATAATACTTTAATGAAGATACTTGAATACTTGGAAGAAAGCAACAAGATTTTTGTGAGTTTGAAAGGAATAACCTGGATTCAAAATGATAACCAAAAACTAAGAAAAGCAATTGAAAGGGGCTTGGAATTATGAGAAAAACTATTAGAATCAAGCTCTCGCCTGAAGCAGAAGAAGTCTATCATTACTTAAACAAGAAAACAGCAGAAGTTTACAAGAGTGGAAAAAAGCGTTCCATAGAAGTAAAAATATTTGAAGCATTTAACAAGAAAATAGAGTTAATAAAAGAAAACCCTCATTACGGGCAACCAATATCAAAAGACAAAATTCCTAACAAGTATAAAGAAAAATTTGGAATAAAAAACTTGTTCTGGGTTGAACTGCCATTCTATTGGAGGTTTTTTTATTCTTTAACTGACGGAGAAACAGAAGCAGAAGTAATTGCTTTTGTCTTAGATATTTTTGACCATGATGATTACAACAAAGAATTTGGTTACAAGAAAAAATAAAGTTGTTAGGAATAACAAGTTAGAAAGTTAAGGCCTTGTTGACTGGCCTAAAGTTATTGAACTGGCAATCAAGTGGCTTAACCTTAAAACTTCTGGAATCTTGGAATTAATTAAGGTTTTTTTTAAAATTTGTTTTGCCTGCTTTTCACTTAAGCCATGGCATTGAAAGTAAACGTTTTTGAAAGAGTAAACTTTGCCTGCTTTTTCAATTAACTTTAATCTTTTTTGTTTGTTTGGCAAGTTGTCTAAGGCTTGAGAAATTTTCTTGTAATTTGGTTTTCTTTCAATTACAACAATAACTGGTTTCTTTGTTTTCTTAAAAATTTCTTGAATGTCTGCAGTGTTAAAGCCAGCAAAAGTTATTCCTGAAAGCAGAATATATTTAACTTGTTTTTCAAACTTTGATTTCTTGATTAAAGAAATTATTTTTTGCGTGGAATTAAAACCGTCAACTTTTATTTTTGTTGTCAGAAATCCTTCAATTAAACCGTTAAAGCAGGCAATTGAGCCAATTAAAATAGTGTTGGTTTTGGTTCTTGGTTTAAAGTAACCGTCATCAAAACCAATTACTCTAATATTTGGTTTTAACTGTAAAGTCATTTTATTGCACTAACAAAACTAGTGTTAAAGTCTTTTAATTCTTTAGATATTTCAATGCAAGCGTCAGTTAAAGCTTTTTTTGGAGTCTTGCCTTTAGTTCTGACAATAAAAATTGAGTCTTTGTCTGTCGGATGGTTTAACTTGCTGGCTGCAAAAGTAACGCTTTTATCAAGTAAAAGTTTTTCTTTTAACAATGACGGAAAAGAATATTTTTCACCCAATAACTTGAATTCCATTAAATCATTTTCATTTTTAATTACTTCAATTTTCAATTAAAACCACCTTTAATTATTTTAACAAGTACTCGCTTGAAAGCTTTCTTTTTTGAGTTAAACCACAATTATTGCATTTTAAGTCATGGTTAAATAACTGTAAAGTGTGCCTGCAACTAATACAATAACCTTGAATTACTCCAAGAGAAGATTCATTTGTAGATAACTCTAAACCATCAGGAGAAATTCCAGTAACTCTGGCTTTAACAATGTCTCCAATTCTATACAAGTCTTCAAAATTTTTAACAAAATCACGTGAAGCATTTCTTATCAGTAAGACTCCAAAAGAGTTAGATGTTGGAACCGGCTGGTTTTGAGAGAAAACAGCACAAACTTCAAGCAAAACCATGTTATCTTTAACCAAGTGAACCCTGCCTAAAACAATTGAATGCTTTGCAGGCAAAATTAATTCCCTTGACTTCTTTTTCACTCTTGCTTCTTTTTCAGTTTCATCAAATTCCTTACAACCAACAACACTGGCAAGAATTTGTCCTTCATCGTCTTCAAAAGTGTTTGCACCAGAAACAAATTCTTCTCCAGTAGTAAGAAAATCTCCCGGCAAAACTAAGTCTTCTTTTTTCTTCATTAAATCACTAAAAAATAGTTTTCTTGTATATAGCTTTTTAGAAGGAAAGGGTTTTAAA